>NZ_JBSFWT010000004.1:0-182511 GCF_053594975.1 Streptomyces sp. NPDC002537 | reverse complement strand
GGACGGGCTGGATTTCCAGCCCGTCCGGCGTTTGAGGACGCGGCCGCAGGCCGCCCCCGCCGCAGGCGGACGACAGCAGGGCAGCGGAGACCTGGAGCACCCGGCAGCGGCACGGCCACCCCGGCGAGGGGAGCGGCCCCGGGAGAAAGTTGACGGCCGTTCACAGCCCGTGGTGGACTGCCGAGGCCAAACGGCGACAGCAGAGGAAGCCGGTGCGAGTCCGGCGCGGTCCCGCCACTGTCACCGGGGAGCGCCTCCCCACCGGAGAGCCACGGCCCGCGAGGGCTGGAAGGCCGGGGCGACGCGGATCCGGGAGCCAGGAGACTCTGGTCGCCGGTCACGTCGAGCCAGGGCGCGGACCCTGAGTGAGGACACATCGCCATGCCCGGCCGCCGACCATCCCGCACCCTCACCACCAGGTACCGCGTGACGGCGGTCTGAGCCGATGCGCGCCGATCATCTCGGTTTCGCGTGCGGTGCCGCCCTCGGCTTCCTCGGTGACCTCGCCCTGGGCGATCCCCGCCGCGGCCATCCCGTGGCCGCGTTCGGGCATGCCGCGCTCGCCGTGGAACAACGGCTGTGGCGCGACCACCGCGGCTACGGCGCCCTGCACACGCTGCTGTGCGCGGGCGGCACCGCGGCCGCCGCCGGACTGCTGGCCCGTACCGTACGCCGCTCCCGTACCGCCGACATCGCCCTGACCGCGGCCACCACGTGGGCCGTGCTCGGCGGCACCTCGCTGGGCCGCGAGGCGCGGGCCATCGGGGGCGCGCTCGCCGCCGGTGACGTGGAGCTCGCCCGGGAGCGGCTGCCCCATCTGTGCGGCCGTGACCCGCAGGCGCTGGACGCGCAGCAGATCGCCCGCGCGGTCGTGGAGTCCGTCGCCGAGAACACGTCCGACGCCGTCGTGGGCGCCCTCGTGTGGGGCGCGCTCGGGGGCGTGCCGGGGCTGGCCGGTTTCCGTGCCGTCAACACACTGGACGCGATGGTCGGCCACAAGTCGCCGCGCTACCGGCGGTTCGGCTGGGCGTCGGCCCGCCTCGACGACGTGGCCGGCTGGCCCGGCGCCCGGCTCACCGCCGCGCTGACGGTGCTGGCCGGGCCCGATCCGCGGGGCGCCTGGCGGGTGGCCCGCCGGGACGCGTCCCGGCACCCGAGCCCCAACGCGGGCCCGGTGGAAGCCGCGTTCGCGGGGGCGCTCGGGGTCCGGCTGGGCGGCACCCTCGCCTACAGGGGCCGCGTCGAGCACCGCCCCGTCCTGGGTGCGGAGAACCGTCCCGTCGCCACGGCCGACATCGAGCGCGCGGTGCGGCTCTCCCGGCGGGTGTCGCTGCTGGCGCTGGGCGTGGCTGTCGCGGGGCGCGGAGTGGGCAGCTTGTTCCGGAGGAACGTGAAGAGGAGTGCTGGTGGCTGAACGGGGTGGGGGCCTGCTGGTCGCGGGGACGACCTCCGACGCGGGCAAGAGCGTGGTGGCCGCCGGGATCTGCCGCTGGCTGGTCCGCAAGGGCGTCAAGGTCGCGCCCTTCAAGGCGCAGAACATGTCGCTCAACTCGTATGTGACGCGCGAGGGCGCCGAGATAGGCCGCGCGCAGGCCATGCAGGCGGCCGCGGCGCGCGTCGAGCCGAGCGCGCTGATGAACCCGGTGCTGCTCAAGCCGGGCGGCGACCGCAGCAGTCAAGTGGTGCTGATGGGCAGGCCGGTGGGCGAGCTCAGCGCACGCGGCTACCACAACGGCCGCCAGGAGCAGTTGTTCGGCACCGTGACGGAGTGCCTGGAGGAGCTGCGGCGCACCCATGACGCGGTGATCTGCGAGGGGGCGGGCAGCCCCGCCGAGATCAACCTGCGGCGTACGGACATCGTGAACATGGGCGTCGCGCGGGCCGCGGGGCTGCCGGTCGTCGTGGTCGGCGACATCGACCGGGGCGGGGTGTTCGCGTCGTTCTTCGGGACGACCGCGCTGCTGTCCCGCGAGGACCAGGCGCACATAGCGGGCTATCTGGTCAACAAGTTCCGGGGCGACGTGTCGCTGCTGGAGCCTGGTCTGGAGATGCTGCGGGGTCTGACGGGACGGCCCACCCTGGGTGTGCTGCCGTTCGCCCACGGCCTCGGCATCGACGAGGAGGACGGCCTGCGGGTGTCGATGCGCGGCGCGGTGCGGGAGTCCGTGGTGGCCCCGCCGCACGGCGCGGACGTGCTGCGCGTCGCGGTCTGCGCGGTGCCCCTGATGTCGAACTTCACGGACGTGGACGCCCTCGCCGCCGAACCGGGCGTCGTCGTGCGGTTCGTGGACCGCGCGGAGGAGCTCGCCGACGCGGACCTGGTCGTGGTGCCGGGCACCCGCGGCACCGTACGGGCGCTGGAGTGGCTGCGCGAGCGCGGGCTCGCGGCGGCGATCGCGCGGCGCGCGGCGGAGGGCCGCCCGGTGCTGGGCATCTGCGGCGGCTTCCAACTGCTGGGCGAGCGCATCGAGGACGAGGTCGAGTCGAAGGCGGGCACCGTCGCGGGGCTGGGCCTGCTGCCGGTGCGGGTGCGGTTCGCGGTGGAGAAGACCCTGGCCCGGCCCGTCGGCGAGGCCCTGGGCGAGCGGGTCGAGGGCTACGAGATCCACCACGGTGTGGCCGAAGTGCTGGGCGGGGACGAGGTGTTCTTGGACGGCTGCCGCTCGGGCGCGGTGTGGGGCACGCACTGGCACGGCTCGCTGGAGAGCGACGGCTTCCGCCGGGCGTTCCTGCGCCGCGTCGCGGAAGCGGCGGGGCGGGCGTTCGTCCCGGCGCCGGACACGTCGTTCGCCGCGCTGCGCGAGGAGCAGCTGGATCGCCTGGGTGATCTCATCGAGGAGCACGCGGACACGGGTGCGCTGCTGCGGCTGATCGAGGACGGGGTGCCCGGCGGTTTGCGATTCGTACCGCCGGGAGCGCCGTGATCCGGAGCAACCCCGCATATGCGGGGACAACAGCAGCGAGTCCACAAGGTGCTCGCCTAAAAGTGGATCACCCCCGCAAGAGCGGGGACACAGCCCCAACATGCCAGTCAGGCCCTCGGGGAACCCACCGCACGAACGCAACGCCACTCGAAGGAGTGATCAACGCATGAGCACCGCTTATCCGTTCACGGCGATCGTCGGGATGGACGACCTGCGGCTGGCGCTTCTCCTCAATGCCGTCTCGCCGGCTGTGGGGGGCGTGCTCGTGCGCGGCGAGAAGGGCACCGCGAAGTCCACGGCGGTGCGTGGCGTCGCCACGCTGATGCCGCACGTCGCTGTCGTCAATGACTGCCGCTTCTCCTGCCACCCGGCCGCCCCGGATTCGGCGTGCCCGGACGGCCCACATGAGGCGGAGGCCGGAAAAGTACGGCCGACCCGCATGGTCGAACTGCCCGTAGGCGCCTCCGAGGACCGGCTCGTCGGTGCGCTCGACATCGAGCGGGCCCTGTCCGAGGGCGTGAAGGCCTTCGAGCCGGGCCTGCTGGCGGACGCGCACCGCGGAGTGCTCTACGTCGACGAGGTCAATCTCCTTCACGACCATTTGGTGGACCTGCTGCTCGACGCGGCGGCGATGGGCGCCTCATACGTCGAACGCGAAGGCGTCTCCGTCCGCCACGCCTCCCGCTTCCTCCTCGTCGGCACCATGAACCCCGAAGAGGGCGAGCTGCGCCCGCAGTTGCTCGACCGCTTCGGTCTGACCGTCGAGGTCGCCGCCTCGCGCGAGACCGACGAGCGCGTCGAGGTCGTACGCCGTCGGCTCGCCTACGACGAGGACCCGGCCGCCTTCGCCGCCAAGTGGGCCGCCGAGGAGGAGTCGTTGCGCGAGCGCATCGCCGCCGCGCGGGCCCTGCTGCCGGGCGTGCGGCTGGGCGACGGCGCGCTGCGCCGGATCGCCGCCGTGTGCGCCGGGTTCGAGGTGGACGGCATGCGCGCCGACATCGTCACCGCGCGTACGGCCACCGCGCTCGCCGCGTGGGCGGGCCGTACGGACGTGGTCACCGAGGACGTACGGCAAGCGGCCCTGCTGGCCCTGCCGCACCGTCGGCGCCGTGCGCCGTTCGACGCCCCCGGCCTCGACGAGGACAAACTCGACGAGATCCTCGGCCGGTTCGAGGACGACGAGCCCGAGCCCGACCCGGAGCCGGAGGGCCCGGACGGCGGGCCCGGGGACGGCGGACCGGGGGACGACGGCCCCGGCGGTGGCGAGCCGCCGCGGGACGCGGACGGGCCCGGCACCCCGGACGTCCCCGCGCAGCGCGAGGACCGGGAGAACTCCCCGGCGCGGCAGGAGAGTTCGGCGCCGGAGGCCCAAGGTGAGGCGGAGGGTCCGTCCGAGGGCGGTGACGCCGCGGCCGTCGCCGCGGCCGACCCGTTCCGCGCGCGGAAGTTCGACGTGCCCGGCCTCGGCGAGGGCGCGGACGGGCGGCGCTCGCGGGCACGTACCGCGCACGGCCGTACGACGGGGGCGCGCCGTCCCCGGGGTGCGCTGGCCAAGCTGCACCTGGCGGCGACCGTGCGGGCGGCGGCGCCGCACCAGCGGGCGCGCGGGCGCGGTGGTCCGGGGCTGGTCGTCCGCCGTGACGATCTGCGGGAGGCGGTGCGCGAGGGGCGCGAGGGCAATCTCGTGCTGTTCGTCGTGGACGCGTCCGGTTCGATGGCGGCGCGCAAGCGGATGGGCGCGGTCAAGGGCGCGGTGCTGTCGCTGCTGCTCGACGCGTACCAGCGCCGGGACAAGATCGGGATGATCACGTTCCGGGGCGCGGGCGCGGAGGTGGCGCTGCCGCCGACGTCGTCGGTGGACGTGGGCGCGGCCCGGCTGGAGCGGCTGCCGACCGGTGGCCGTACGCCGCTGGCGGCGGGGCTGCTGCAGGCGCACGAGGTGCTGCGGGTGGAGCGGCTGCGCGACCCGTCGCGCCGTCCGCTGCTGGTCGTGGTGACCGACGGGCGGGCCACCGGGGGCCCGGAGCCGCTGGCGCGGGCGGCACGGGCCGCGCGGCTGCTGGCGGGCGAGGGCACGGCGTCGGTGGTCGTGGACTGCGAGTCGGGCCCGGTACGGCTCGGGCTCGCGGGCGAGCTGGCCCGCGAGCTGCGCGGCCCGGCGGTCACGCTCGAAGAACTGCGCGCGGACAGCGTCTCCGCGCTCGTACGTACCGTGAGGAACACCAGCTCCAGGAGGGCCGCCTAAATGCCACAGGGACAGCCGACCGTCGTTCCCGACGACGGGCTCACCACGCGTCAGCGCCGCAACCGGCCGCTCGTCTTCGTGCACACCGGGATCGGCAAGGGCAAGTCGACCGCGGCGTTCGGCCTGGCACTGCGCGCCTGGAACCAGGGGTGGCCGGTCGGGGTGTTCCAGTTCGTGAAGTCCGCGAAGTGGAAGGTCGGCGAGGAGCGGGCGCTGAAGGTGCTCGGCGACTCGGGCGAGGGCGGCACGGTCGCCTGGCACAAGATGGGCGAGGGCTGGTCGTGGGTCCAGCGCGACCTCGCCTCCAGCGAGGAGGCGGCGCGCGAGGGCTGGGAGCAGGTCAAGCGGGACCTGGCCGCCGAGACCTACAAGCTGTACGTGCTGGACGAGTTCGCCTACCCCATGCACTGGGGCTGGGTGGACACCGAAGAGGTGGTGTCGGTGCTGCGGGACCGGCCCGGCACCCAGCATGTGGTCATCACCGGCCGCAACGCGACGCAGCAGCTGGTCGACTTCGCCGACCTGGTCACCGACATGTCCAAGGTGAAGCACCCGATGGACACGGGCCAGAAGGGCCAGCGGGGCATCGAGTGGTGAACGTTCCCCGTCTCGTCATCGCCGCGCCCGCCTCGGGCAGCGGCAAGACGACCATCGCCACCGGCCTGATGCGGGCCTTCGCGGACGCCGGGCTCGCGGTGTCGCCGCACAAGGTCGGGCCGGACTACATCGACCCGGGCTACCACGCGCTGGCCACCGGCCGTCCGGGCCGCAACCTGGACGCCTACATGTGCGGGCCGGAGCGGATCGCCCCGCTGTTCCTGCACGGCGCGGCGGGCTGCGACCTCGCCGTGGTCGAGGGGGTGATGGGGCTGTACGACGGCGCGAGCGTAGATTCAGCGCGCGAAGCGCTCCATCAGGGTGGTGGCGGGCGACGGGCGGGAGAGCTGGCGTCGACGGCCCATGTGGCGAAGCTGCTGAAGGCGCCGGTCGTGCTGGTCGTGGACGCGTCGTCGCAGTCGCGTTCGGTGGCGGCGCTGGTGCACGGCTTCGCGTCGTGGGACCCGGAGGTACGGGTCGCGGGCGTGATCCTCAACAAGGTCGGCTCGGACCGCCACGAGCGGTTGCTGCGCGAGGCGTTGGAGGAGTCGGGCGTACCGGTGCTGGGCGCCGTGCGGCGCGTGCGGACGGTCGACACGCCCAGCCGCCACCTGGGCCTGGTCCCGGTCGCGGAACGCCGCCCCGAAGCGGTGGCGGCTGTCGCCGCCCAGGCCGACCAAGTGCGCGCCGGATGCGACCTGGAGGGCCTGCTGACCCTGGCACGCAGCGCGCCGCCGCTGGCGGACTCCGCGTGGTCGCCGGAGTCTTTCCCCAGCCCCGCCGCCCGGCCCGTCGTCGCCCTCGCCGGCGGCCCCGCGTTCACGTTCTCGTACGCCGAGCACATGGAACTGCTCACCGCGGCAGGCGCGGAGGTCGTCGCGTTCGATCCCCTCCGGGACGAGCAACTCCCGGAGGGCACGGCCGGGTTGGTCATCGGCGGCGGTTTCCCCGAGGTGTACGCCCCCGAGCTCTCCGCCAACGAACCGCTCCGCAAGGCGGTCGCCGCCCTGGCGGAACGCGGCGCGCCCGTCGCCGCCGAGTGCGCCGGTCTGCTCTACCTCTCCCGTTCGCTGGACGGCAAGCCGATGTGCGGCGTGCTGCCCGCGGACGCGCGGATGTCGGAGCGGCTCACGCTCGGCTACCGCGAGGCGGTGGCGCTCGCGGACAACCCGCTGGCCCCGGCGGGTTCCCGGGTGCGCGGTCACGAGTTCCACCGCACGGTGCTGGAACCGGGCGCGGGCTCCACGCCCGCGTGGGGGTTCACGCACCCGGAGCGCCGTACGGAGGGCTTCGCGCAGGGCGGCGTCCACGCCTCGTACCTCCACACCCACTGGGCGGGCGCGCCCGGCACCGCGCACCGCTTCGTGGCGGCGCTGTCGCGCCCGTGAGGTCAGCTCGCGAGGCCCACGACGAGCCAGACGAACGCCACTCCGGCCACCGTGCAGGCGAGGGTGGAGCGGGCGGGGTGCGTGTGGTGGGCCTCGGGGAGGATGTCGGAGGTCGCGAGGTAGAGCAGCACTCCGCCGAAGAACCCGAGGTAGATGCCGAGGAAGTACTCCGGAAGGGTGAACAGCAGGGTCGACGCGGCACCGACGACGGGGGCGAGCGCGTCGGCCCCGAGCATCAGCAGGGCGCGACGGCGGTCGTTCCCGTACAGGTCGGTGATCGTGTACGTGTTGAAGCCGTCGGCGAAGTCGTGGGCGATGACGGCGAGCGCGACGGCGGCGGCCATGCCGCTGTCCACCTGGAAGGCGGCGCCGATCGCGACGCCGTCCATGGCGCTGTGGCCGACCAGCGCGGTGGCCGCGGTGAGCCCCACTTGAGGGGCGCGGGTGGTGTCGTCGGCGGGCCGGTGGTCCGCCCTGCGGACGGCGAGGAGCCGTTCGACGAGGTGGGCGGCGAGGAAGCCGAGGACGAAGCAGAGCAGTGCGGCCGGTACGCCGAAGAGCTTGTGCCCGGCGGCCTCCAGCGCTTCCGGGAGCAGGTCGAGGCCGACGACGCCCAGCATGAGCCCGCCCGCGAGCCCGAGGACGAGGTGCCGCCGGTCGGTGACCCGCTGGGCCGTCCAGCCGCCCAGCAGTGTCGTCAGGAACGCGCCCAGGGCGACGACGACCGGCACGGGTCCACCCTCCTCACTGCTGCGCTGTCTCCTGCTTACCTGTACGTCGGTGTGGGCGCCCGCCGGGGGGTGACCGCCGACGAGGTGCTGGCGCTGGTCGGGGAGGTGCTGGTCGGGGTGCCCGTGGCTCTCGCGACCGCCGAGGCCAAGGCCCGCGAGCCCGGTCTGCTGGAGGCCGCCGCCCGGCTGGGGGTGCCGCTGCTGGCGTACGGGGCGGAGGCGCTCGCGGCGGTCGCGGTGCCGAACCCGTCCGGTGCGGCCCTCGCCGCCGTGGGCGCGCCCGGTGTGGCGGAGGCCGCGGCGCTGCTGGCCGCGGGCCCGCGCGGGGTGCTGGTGGTGGGGAAGCGGAAGGCGGCGCGGGTGACCTGCGCCGTCGCGCGCGGACCCGGTTGAGTGCCGCGCACGGGCCGTCAGTACGGTTCTGGGGCGGGCTGTCCGCCCCGGCCCTGTCGGCGTCAAGGAAGAAGAGAAGGTGGCCCGCGGCCATGCACACACCCAGTGAACCCGATCTGCGGCACCACGGCGACGTCGAAGTGCGGGGCGGCGGGGCGGAGTTGACCGACCTCGCGGTCAATGTGCGCTCGGACACGCCCCCGGAGTGGCTGCGGGAGCACATAGCGGGCTCGCTCGACGGGCTCGCCGCCTACCCGGACGGGCGGGCGGCGCGGCGTGCCGTGGCCGCGCGGCACGGGCTGCCGGAGGAGCGGGTGCTGCTGACGGCGGGCGCGGCCGAGGCGTTCGTGCTGCTGGCGCGGGCGCTGCCGGTACGGCGGCCGGTGGTGGTCCACCCGCAGTTCACGGAGCCGGAGGCGGCGCTGCGGGCGGCGGGGCACACGGTGGAGCGGGTGCTGCTCGACCCGGCGGACGGCTTCCGGCTGGACCCGCGCGCGGTGCCGGGCGACGCGGATCTGGTGGTGGTCGGCAACCCGACGAATCCGACGTCCGTGCTGCACCCGGCGCAGGCGCTGGCGCAGCTCGCCCGCCCGGGGCGGACCCTGGTGGTGGACGAGGCGTTCATGGACGCGGTGCCGGGCGAGCGCGAGTCGTTGGCGTCCCGTACGGACCTGCCGGGGCTGGTGGTGCTGCGCAGCCTCACCAAGACGTGGGGGCTGGCGGGGCTGCGCATCGGTTACGTCCTCGCCTCGCCGGGCGCGATCGCGCGGCTGGAGCGGGCGCAGCCGCTGTGGCCGGTGTCGTCGCCGGCGCTCGCGGCGGCGGAGGTGTGCAGCGCTCCCCCGGCGCTCGCGGAGGCGGCGCAAGCGGCGCACCATCTGGAGTCCGACCGGGCCCATCTGGTGGCCGCGCTCTCCTCGTTCGAGGACATCCAGGTGTACGGGCCCGCCGCGGGCCCCTTCGTCCTCGTGCGGATGCCGCACGCGGTGGCGGTGCGGTCGCGGCTGCGGGGGCTGGGCTTCGCGGTGCGGCGCGGCGACACGTTTCCGGGGCTGGGCCCGGAGTATCTGCGGCTGGCGGTTCGCGAGCGTGCGACGACGGATCGCTTCGTGGAAGCGCTGACGCTGGCGCTGGCCGATCTTTGAGGGTTTCTCGCCGTTGCCGTCTGCGGGCCGTTCGCCGCCTGCGGCGGGAGCGCCCTGCGGGCGCGTCCTCAATCGCCGGACGGGCTGGATATGCGGACGTAGTCCGTAATCTGCGGGCCCGCAGATAAAAGCCCACAGTCCGGAAAATCAGCCCGTCCGGCGTTTGAGGACAACGCGGCGAAGCCGTGTTGCGGGGTCCGGGGGTCTCCCCCGGCTCAGGCCCGAGGGGACCTGCGGCGGCGCGCGAGCGCGAACGCCCCGCCTCCCGCCGCGAGAAGCACCGCCGCCGCCCCGGCCACATACGGCGTGGCGGAGCCACCACCGGTCTCCGCCAAGTCCTTGGCGGGCGTACGGGCAGCCGTCTGCTGTTTGGTGCCCGCGGGGGAAGCGCCGGGTGCACCGGGTGCCGCCGCCGGCGTCTCGCAGGTCGCCTCCGCCAGGGTCACCTCGCCCGAGACCTCCGCGACGTTCAGCTTCAGCGGATTGACGGCGACGCGCAGCGAGAGCGCGCCGGCGGCGGCCGTCCGTGAGGTGGTCGCCGTGCGGGAGAGGTCCAGCCGTACCTGTCCCACCCCGGGTACGTCGACCTTCGTGGGTCCGCCCGTGGTGAGCGTGACCTTCTCGCCGAGCACCGTGACGCCGCCGAGCAGGTTCGCCGTGGCCGTGGGCTTCCGGCCCGCCTCGCAGACCGCTTTGGAGGTCACCTGCTGGACCTCGACGAGCGAGAGGAACGGCAGTCCGGGGACGTGCACCCGGGCGTGGACGAGGTTGGCGTAGCCCTCGGACCTGTTGTGGTCGGCGGTGGCGCGGGCGGTCGCGGTGTCGGCGCGCAGGACGTTGACGGGCGTGCCGTGTTCGACGCCGTCGAGGGTGACGGTGAGGGCCGTCTCGTCGGCGTCGGCCGGCGCGTGCACCTCGTTCAGGGAGGTGTGGAGCGGGACGCGGACGGTCTTGTCGAGCAGGGCGACGTCGAGTCCGGCGCGCAGGACGGCCGCGCCGGAGGTGCCCTCGCCGCCCGTTCCGCCTCCGGTGGCATGCGCGGGGACCGCGACGGCGGTGGCGGTCGCGGCTGCCGCCGCGACGACCGCGGCGAGGCGGCGTAAGGGCATGCCGAAGGAAGCGCTGGTGGTGCTGTACACGTGTGTGGAACCCCCACAAGAGGTGTGATGCCGTCGGCGCGGTCTACGGGGGACAGCACGCGCCGACGGCGGGACCCCGCCATATTTGACCCCTGGAGGGTGAATGGGCGGCCCACTGACAGCAGTTCACTCCAACGAGCAGGTTTCGCTGTCGCATTCGATTCGCCCGGCGCGAGAGTTGATTCTCGTCACCTGCGTTACCCCTGTTCGGCGGCCGAGGTGATCGCTAGGTTCCGCCGTATGCCAACCGAGCGGACCACCCCGAAGCCCCGTACCGTTCCCGCCGATACCGATACTGGGACCGATACCGGGACCGGCACCGCCGCCAGCGACCGGGCGGCGCGGCTGGCCGTGACCGTCTTCCCGCTGCTGGTGCTCGCCGCGGGCGGGGTGGGGCTCGCGGCCCCCTCGCACTTCACCGGCTGGGCACCGGCGGTGCCCCAGTTGCTCGGCGTGGTGATGTTCACGATGGGACTCACGCTGACGGCGCCGGACTTCCGGGCCGTCGCCAGGCGCCCCTGGGCGGTGGGACTCGGTCTCGTCGCCCACTATGTGATCATGCCGGGGCTGGGCTGGCTGATCGCCACCGTGCTCGACCTGCCGCCGCAACTGGCCGCCGGGGTGATCCTGGTCGGCTGCGCGCCGAGCGGCACGGCCTCCAACGTGGTCACCTACCTCGCCCGGGGCGACGTCGCGCTGTCGGTGTCGGTCGCGACGGTCTCGACCCTGGTGGCCCCGCTGGTGACCCCGCCGCTCGCGCTGCTGCTCGCCGGCCGGTTCCTGGACGTGGACACGGGGGCGATGGTCACCGACATTCTCAAGACGGTGCTCGTCCCGGTCCTCGGCGGGGTGCTCGTCCGTATGCTCTTCGGCCGGTACGTCGACCGGGTGCTGCGCGTCCTGCCGTGGCTGTCGGCGCTGACGGTCGCCGTTCTCGTGCTCATCGTGGTGTCGGGCAGCGCGGCCAGGATCAAGGACGCCGCGGGCCTGGTGTTCCTGGCCGTCGTCCTGCACAACGCCCTCGGCCTGGCCCTCGGTTACACGACGGGACGGCTGGCCCGGCTGGGCCGGCCGGCGAGCCGGGCCATGGCCTTCGAGGTCGGCATGCAGAACTCGGGGCTCGCGGCCTCCCTGGCCACGGCGCACTTCAGTCCGGCGGCGGCCCTGCCCGCGGCCGTGTTCTCGGTGTGGCACAACGTCTCGGGCGCGGCGGTGGCCGCGTGGATGTCCCGCGCGAAGCGGGAGTGACGGCCGGACGGCCCGGGGAACACCGTCACATGGTCGTCCCCCGACACCGCGCGCACCGCGCGGCGGGCGGTGACGTGGTCATCGGCGGTGGTCCGGTGGTGCGTTGACACGGTTGACACTGTCGTACGGTTCATGGGAACAGACTTCCGGAGGCGGGCACGCGGCGCGTCGGCCTCAGCGGCGGACCCTCTCCACCGCGGGACCGATCTTCGCCTCGTCCTTGAGTAAGACACCCGACGGTCCGAAATCACCCTCAGGGCCAGGGATTTCCCATTGGCCTTGGACAGCCCCGCCACCGTCCGGGGAAAGTCGGCAGGCATGAAGAGCCTCGCGCCCGATCACTTCAGCCCCGGGACCACCTACCTCAACACCGCGTCCTGGGGACTGCTCCCCACGCCTGCCGCCACCGCGATGGCGGAGGCCGCCGCCGCGGCGACCACCGGCCTCCTCCAGGAGGAGACGTTCCACGCGGCGGTGGAGGCGGCCCGCGCCGCCTACGGGCGGCTGCTCGGCGTGCCCGCGGAGCGGGTGGCCACCGGAAGCTCGGTGGCCGTCCACAGCGGGCTGATCGCCCAATCCCTGCCGCCCGGCGCCGAAGTCCTCGTCGCCGAGGGCGACTTCACCTCCCTGGTCAATCCCTTCCACGTACGCACCGGCCTTCGCGTGCGCACCGTCCCGCTGGAGAAGCTCGCCGACGAGGTGCGCCCCGGCACGGCCCTGGTCGCGGTCAGCGCCGTCCAGTCGGCGGACGGCCGGATCGCCGGCCTCGACGCGATCGGGGCCGCCGCCCGCGCCCACGGCGCCCGCACGCTCGTCGACGTCAGCCAGGCGGCGGGCTGGCTGCCCCTCGCCGCGGGCGACCACGACTACACCGTCGGCGTCGGCTACAAGTGGCTGACGTGTCCCCGCGGCACCGCCTTCCTCACCGTCCCCGAGGACCTCGGCGGCCTCACACCGGTCTTCGCCGGGTGGACCTCGGGCGAGGACCCGTGGGAGAGCTGCTACGGGCGGGTCGGGCAACTCGCCGCCTCCGCACGCCGCTTCGACCAGAACGTGCCCGTCTTCTCGTACGTGGGCGCCCGCGAGAGCCTCGCCCTGGTGGAGGAGCTGGGCGTCGAACGCATCGGCGCGCACGACCGGGCGCTCGCCGACCGCTTCCGCGCCGGGCTCGCGGCGCTCGGGCACACGCCGGTGCCCGCCCCGGGCTCGGCGATCGTCGCGGTCCCCGGGCTCGGGAGCGCGGCCGGGCGGCTCACGGCGGCGGGGGTACAGGTCAGCGCGCGGGCCGGGAACCTCCGCGCCGCCTTCCATCTCCACAACACCGCCGCCGATGTCGACAGGCTGCTGGAGGTGCTCGCGCGGGAGTGAGTGGGTAGGACGGGAGAGCCCCTGGTGGGCAGTCGCCGCTTCCGTCCCGAGGAGAGCTCATGAGCACTGCGCGCAGCGAGCAGGACCGCAACGACCACGAGGCCGCCCTCGACGCGATACTCGGCATCGCCATGGGCTTCCAGGCGTCGAAGGTCCTGCTCAGCGCGGTCCGTCTCGGACTGTTCACGGAGCTGGCCGAGGGGCCCGTGCCCTACGAGGAGCTGCGCGTCCGGCTCGGGCTGCACTCCCGGTCCGCCCGGGACTTCTTCGACGCGCTCGTGGCCCTCGGCCTGCTGGACCGCGACGACAAGGGCTACGCCAACACCTCCGTCACCGCCCGCTACCTCGACCGCGGCCGGGCCACCTACCTGGGCGGCTTCCTGGAGATGGCCGACACCAGGCTCTACGACTCCTGGGGCACCCTCATCGACGGGCTGCGCACGGGCCGGCCGCAGAGCGAGCTCAAGAACGGCGGCGACGACTTCTTCGGCACCCTCTACCGGGACCCCGAGCGCCTCGGCGAGTTCCTGCGGGCCATGACCGGCCTGTCGATGCGCTCCGCCCACGCCATCGCCGACACCCTCGACTGGTCCGCGCACCGCGTCGTCGCCGACATCGGCTGCGCCGAGGGCGGCACCCTCGGCCCCCTGCTGCTGCGCCACCCGCATCTGCGGGGCATCGGCTTCGACCTGGAGCCCGTGCGCCCCCACTTCGAGCGCCGCGCCGAACGCTTCGGCCTCACCGACCGGCTGGAGTTCACCGGCGGCGACTTCTTCACCGACCCGCTCCCCCGGGCCGACGCGCTGGTCTTCGGCCACATCCTGCACGACTGGGACCTGCCCACCAAGCGGATGCTGCTGCGCAAGGCGTACGACGCGCTGCCCGCGGGCGGTGTCGTGGTCGTCTACGAGATGCTCATCGACGACGACCGCTGCGAGAACCTGCCGGGGCTGCTGATGTCCCTCAACATGCTCGTCGAGACCACCGGGGGCTTCGACTACACGGGCGCGGACTGTCAGGGCTGGCTGGCCGACGCCGGCTTCTCCAGCAGCCGGGTACGCCCGCTGGGCGGCTACGAGTCGATGGTCGTCGCCCGCAAGTGACCGCCGGGGCGCGGTTCCGGCGGCGGCGCCGCGCCCGAACACGCCCCCGAATACAGTGGCCCCATGAGCGACGGCGAGACGCTGCACATCAAAGGCCGGATCCTCACCGGCCCGCCCCCGGAGGGGGACGTCCGGGACGAGCTGTGGGCCGTGGACGGCCGGATCACCTTCGACCGTCCCATGGGGGTGCGCGACGTCACCACCATCGAGGGGTGGGTGCTGCCCGGCCTCGTGGACGCGCACTGCCACGTGGGCCTGGACGCGCACGGCCCGGTCGACGAATCGACCAGCGAGAAGCAGGCGTTGACGGATCGCGACGCGGGCGCGCTGCTGCTGCGCGACGCGGGCTCCCCGTCGGACACCCGGTGGATCGACGACCGCGAGGACCTCCCCCGCATCGTCCGGGCGGGCCGTCACATCGCCCGCACCCGCCGCTACATCCGCAACTACGCGCACGAGATCGAGCCGGAGGACCTCGTCGCCTATGTGGCGCGCGAGGCGCGGCGCGGTGACGGCTGGGTCAAGCTCGTCGGCGACTGGATCGACCGGGAGTCGGGCGACCTGTCGTCCTGCTGGCCGCGCGGCGAGGTCGAGGCGGCCATCGCGGAGGCGCA
Source organism: Streptomyces sp. NPDC002537 (assembly GCF_053594975.1). Lineage (NCBI taxonomy): Bacteria > Bacillati > Actinomycetota > Actinomycetes > Kitasatosporales > Streptomycetaceae > Streptomyces > Streptomyces sp. NPDC002537. The sequence continues at coordinate 167,616 of NZ_JBSFWT010000004.1, read as the reverse complement.
CCGGCTGGGCGCGCGGGTCACCGCGCACTGCTTCGCCGAGGAGTCCCTGGCGCCCCTGGTGGAGGCGGGCATCGACTGCGTCGAGCACGCGACCGGGCTGACCGAGGAGACGATCCCGCTGTTCGCCGAGCGGGGGGTGGCGATCGTACCGACCCTGGTCAACATCGCGACGTTCCCGAAGCTCGCGCAGGGCGGCGAGGCGAAGTTCCCGCGCTGGGCGGCCCACATGCGGCGGCTGCACGAGCGGCGCTACGCGACGGTGGGCGCCGCGTACGACGCGGGCGTGCCCGTTTTCGTCGGCACGGACGCGGGCGGCTCGCTCGCGCACGGCCTGGTCGCCGAAGAGGTCGCGGAGCTCGTCAAGGCGGGCCTCCCGGCGACGGCGGCGCTCACAGCCGCCGCCTGGGGCGCCCGCGCCTGGCTCGGGCGCCCCGGTCTGGAGGAGGGCGCGCCCGCGGACCTGGTCGTCTACGACAGCGACCCCCGGCAGGACGTCAGGGTACTGGGCACGCCCCGGCGGGTGGTGCTCCGCGGGAAGGTGGTGCGCTGACGCGCCCCCGGGCGCGGCGGGCGGCCCGGGGGCACGACGGCGTCAGCGTCCGGACGCGCAGTCGTACACGGCCTCGGCGAGGCACGCGGTCTCCGGGGCCGCGCCGCCCGGGAAGGCGAAGCGGCGGCGGTTGTAGCCGAAGGCGAGCCTGCGGCCCGGGTCGGCGAACGCCTGCGAGCCGGCCGCGCCGCTGTGCCCGAAGGCCCCCGCGCCCAGGAACGGGTAGACGTCCGAGACCGCGGAGAAGCCCAGGGCGAAGACCATCTGCTGGCGCAGCACCACGTCGTAGCCCGCAGAGTGGATCTGGGCGAACTCGGCGGCCGTGCCGGGCGTCAGCAGCGGTTCCTTGCCGTCGACGCCGATGGCCGCCGCGTACAGCCGGGCGAGGCCCCGCGCGGAGGCCATCCCGCCGACGGACGCGGGGCCACCAGCGCGGACGACGCGCAGGTTGGGCAGCGTCTCCAGGAGGGTCGGCTCGGGGTGGTTGCGGTTGAACGCGATGCTCTGGAGGCTCTCCGGCCCGGCCGCGCCCGCCAGGAGCTCCCTCTTCTGCTCGGGCGTCGGGTCCATGGGCTGGGTGTCGAGCACCCGGTGCTCCTGGTCCTCGGGCAGGCCCATGTAGAAGTCGATGCCGTACGGGGCGCGGATCCGGGTCTCGTAGAACTCCTGCATCGTCAGGCCGGTGACGCGGCGGACGACTTCACCGGTGAGGGCGCCGATGACCAGGGCGTGGTAGCCGAAGGCGCTGCCGGGCCGCCAGCGCGGGCGCTCGGCGGCCAGCCGCTCGGCGATCACCCGGTCGTCCGCGAGCTCCTCGACGGTGAAGCCGCCGTCGACGCCGACAAGGCCCGCGCGGTGGGTGAGCAGCTCCCGCAGCGTGATGCGCCCCTTGCCCTGGGCGGCGAACTCGGGCCAGTAGTGGCTCACTTCCCGGTCCAGGTCGAGCGTGCCGTCCTGGACGAGCATCGCCACCACGAGGTGGGCCGCGCCCTTGGTCGAGGAGAACACCCCGGTGAGGGAGTCCGCCCCGATCCCGGGCCCGCCCCACAGGTCGACGACCCGCTCCCCGTCCACATAGGCGGCGAGCTGCGCGGAGTGCCCCTCCCGCTCCTCGGCGAGCGTGCCCTCGAACACCTCCCGCACCGCTTCGTACCCCTCGGCCACGGTCCCCTGGGCGACAACCTTCTCTGACATGAGCACTCCCCTTAAAGCTCAACCTAAAGCGCAACGTTCCTTCAACGGGGAGTGGAGCCACGCGAACCACTTGGATATTCCGTCCCCACGGTTGTGGCCACCACCGGCCCGCAGCCGGGGGCCTGGGGCACGAGCCCCAGTTTCGGGAAAGGGCGGGGCTGGGGAAAGAAACCCCATGCCCAAACCGAGCCGCATCCTCCTCACCGGCGCCGCAGGCAACATCGGCACGATGATGCGCACCCGCCTCCCCCAATACGGCCATGAACTCCGCCTGTTCGACAGATCCCCCATCCCGGACGAACCGGACGCCGTCACCGCGGAGCTCCACGACGACACCGCACTGCGCGCCGCGCTGAAGGGCGTCGACGCCGTCGTCCACCTGGCCGGTATCTCCCTGGAAGCCCCCTTCGAGGAGATCCTCCGCGCCAACATCGAGGGCACCCACCGGCTTTACGAGGCGGCGCGGGCGGAGAACGTACGGCGGATCGTCCTCGCCTCCAGCAACCATGCCGTCGGTTTCACCCCGGTCCCGGCCCCCGGCGGACCCCTGATCCCCGTGGAGACCCCGCACCGCCCCGACACGTTCTACGGGCTCTCCAAGTGCTTCGGCGAGGATCTCGCCGCCCTCTACTGGCACCGGCACGGCATCGAGTCGGTCTGCCTGCGCATCGGTTCCTGCTTCGACGCGCCCCGGAACGTCCGCATGCTGTCCACCTGGCTGAGCCCCGACGACTGCGCCCGGCTGCTGCACGCCTCGCTCACGGCGGACGGGGTGGGCCACACCGTCGTCCACGGCAGCTCCGCCAACACCCGCCTGTGGTGGGACCTGTCGGGCGCCCTCGCCCTCGGCTACGAGCCGCGGGACGACTCCGAACCGTACGCCGCCGCCCTGATCGCCGCCGAGGGCGAGGGCCCGGCGCGGGGCGGCGCCTGGCTGGGCGGCGACTTCTGCACGGACAGCCCGCCCACCCTGCGACGCTGACCCCCGAGGCGCCGGAGACGGCCGGGAATTCGGCGTTCGGTAATGGAACCGCAAAGCGCGGCCACTCGTTACCCGGGACATGACCGCTATGACACCTGGCTCGAACATTCCGCTCTCCGTCACCCGTGTGACGGTGGACGTCACCGCACCGGTGCGGCTCGACGTTTCGGGCCTGCTGCTCACCGGCGACGGCAAGGTGCGCTCCGACGACGACTTCGTCTTCTACAACCAGCCCACCGGTCCCGGCGTGACCCACCGTGCCGCCTCCGGCGCCACGCCCGACTCGATCACCGTGGACACCGGCGCGGTGCCCGCCGGGATCGACAAGATCGTGGTGACCGCGAGCCCGGACGCCGCCGGTGCGACCTTCGCGGGCACCGAGCCGACCGCGACCGTGCGCAGCGCGGACGACGGCTCCGTGCTCGCCACGTTCACCCCGCCGGGGCTGGGTCCGGAGACGGCGCTGGTGGTCGTCGAGGTCTACCGGCGCGCCGGCGCCTGGAAGGTCCGCGCGGTCGGCCAGGGTTACGCGAACGGCCTGGCGGGCATCGCCACGGACTTCGGCGTGAGCGTGGAGGAGCCCGCGGCCCCGGCACCCGCCCCCGCCCCGGCCGCCCCGCCGGTGGCCCCGGCGGTGGCTCCGCCCGTGGCGGCTCCGGTCATGCCGCCCGCGCCGCCCGCGCCGCCCGTCTTCCCGGCCCCGACCGGGAAGATCAACCTCGACAAGGGCCGGGTCAGCCTCCAGAAGAACCAGACGGTCTCCCTCGTCAAGGGCGGCCGCCCGCTCACCCAGTCCGTGCGGATGGGTCTCGGCTGGGAGCCCGCCTGGCACAGCCGGGCCATCGACCTCGACGCCTCGGTGATCGCCTACGGCCCCGACCGCAACATGATCGACGCCTGCTACTTCGGCAAGCTCCAGATCCTCAACGGCGCGATCCAGCACTCCGGTGACAACCTCACCGGCGAGGGCGCGGGCGACGACGAGTCGATCACCGTCCACATGGACGGCCTGCCGCCGGAGGTGACGGGCCTGGTGTTCACCGTCAGCTCCTTCAACGGCCAGAAGTTCACCCAGGTCGCGAAGGCCTACTGCCGCCTGCTCGACGCCCGTACGGGCGAGGAACTGGTGCGCTTCGACCTCACCGGCTCCGAGGCGAAGACGGGCGTCCTCATGTGCAAGTTCGTCCGGCAGTACTCGGGCGAGTGGGAGATGACGGCCATCGGCGAGTATGTGAAGTCAAAGACGGTGCGCGACCTGATCCAGCCGGCCGCCATGGCCCTCTGACCCCGCGGCCGGCAGCCCGGCGAGGCGGGCCAGCCGGCGGTAGGAGCCCAGCAGCGCCGCCCTGTCGTACGAGGCGGTGGTGACGAGCACCTCGTCGGCGCCGCTGCGCCCGATCAACGAGTCGAGCGCGGCGGCGACCTCGTCCTCCGTGCCGTGGACATGGCCGCGCAGCCCGGCCTCGTAGAAGCCGCGCTCCCGGTCCGTCATGGCCAGGGACCCGATCTCCTCCGCCGGGGACAGCGGCGGGAAAACACCGCGCGTACGGGAGTGGGCGAGCGCCCAGGCCTCCGGCACCAGCAGGCGGCGGGCCTCCTCCTCCGTCTCCGCGACGGCGACATTGCCCGCGACGACGACGTAGGGGCGCTCGCGCAGCTCCGAGGGCCGGAAGGCGGCCCGGTAGCGGTCGATGGCGGCGAGCGTCCTGTCCTCGCCGGTGATGCCGCCGATGACCAGGGCCGCGCCCGCCTCGGCGGCGATGTCCGCGCCCGCCTCGTTGGCGAGGACGAACATGGGCACCCGCAGGCCCTCCGCGGGCCGGGCGTGGACCTCGGGGTGGGCACGGCGGCCGCCGGTGAAGTAGGCGGCCAGCTCGGCGAGTTCGGCCCCGAAGTCCGCCATCGCGTCCTTCTCGGTGCCGAGGGCGCGCCGGATGCCGTCGGTGAAGCCGACGGAGCGGCCCAGGCCCATGTCGATCCGGCCGGGGAAGAGTGCCTCCAGCACCCCGAACTGCTCGGCCACGACCAGGGTGCGGTGGTTGGGCAGCATCACCCCGCCGGTGCCGACGCGTATCCGCGAGGTGGCGGCCGCGACGGCCGCGGCCAGCACGGTGGGGGCGGAGCCGGCCACCCCGGGCACGCTGTGGTGCTCCGACACCCAGAACCGGTGGTACCCCAGCGCCTCGACGTCCCGCGCGAACCGCACACTCTCCCGCAACGCCTCGGCGGGCTCCCGCCCCTGCCGGGTCCGGGACCGGTCGAGAACGGAGAACCGGGTGCTGCGCATGCGTACGGTCACCCTTGCTACAACACAGGCGCCCGACGAAGATTCCCACCGCGGCGGCAGTGACCGAATCCGACGGACGGTTTCCGCCCGGCCGCGGGCACAGCGGTCACCACGCGGCCGACACCGGGGGAACACTCCCACCGCGGCGGCCCCGCCGCGCAGCGAGGGGTCCGGGGACGAGGCCCCAGACCCCACGCGCAAGCTCGGCCGACGGGCGCGCCCCGTCAGGGGCGCGGGGAACTGCGCGATCAGCCACGACGGACCCGCAGTCGCCGGCTGCCCTACCGACCGAGCCCGTAGGCGGCAGCAGCGCCGCCGCAGGGCCGAGGCAAGCGCAGCGGTAACCCGCACGTAACGCGGGGGCACCCCACCGCACCGACTCGCCGCACGGCAAAGGGGCGGCGGTGCCGAGCCCGGCCCCACCCCCGCCGATTCGGGTGCGCCCAGCGCGAGCGACCTAGCGGAGCGACCTGGCCTTGAAGGCCGACTTGCGGGCCTCCTTCGCCGTCTTCTTGTCCGGGTGGAGGCGGCCCATGGCCTCCAGGACGTCGGCCGTCGCCGGGTGGTCCACCCGCCACGCCGAGTCGAAGAAGCCGCTGTGGCGGTCCACGAGGTCCGTGACCAGGGCGCGCAGTTCCTCGGAGTCGCCGTCGGCCGCGAGCTGGGCGGCGATCGTGTCGATGGTCAGCCAGAAGACCATCGCCTCGTCGGGCTCGGGGATGTCCGCCGCGCCGTGCTCGGCGAGCCAGACGCGGGCGAGCCCGCCGAGCCGGCGGTCGTCGAGGACCTCGCGCAGCGCGGGTTCGGCATCCGGGCCGACCAGGGAGAGGGTCTGCTGGCAGGACAGCCTGCGGACCGGACCGTCCTCGTCCGCGTCCGTACCGCGGGCGGCGGCCAGCAGCTCGCGGGCGGCGTCGAGGGGTGTGCGGCGGGCCAGCCACAGCTCGGTCTCGGCGCGCGCGGCCGCGGCGGGGTGGCCGGGGAGCGCGGCGAGGAGAACGTCGGCGCCCTGCTCGGCGAGGTCGCCGACGGCGGGCGCGTCGATCCCGGCGTCGAGCATCCGGGTGCGCACCGCGAAGAGGCCGAGCGGGGTGAGGGTGACCAGGCCGTAGCGGCTGACGTCCTCCTCCTCGGGGCTCTCGGAGGCCACGCCGTCGACGGACTCGCGGATGTGCCCCTCGCCGTCGACCTCCTCGATGAGGGCCTCGTCGACGGGCTGGTACGCCACGAGCCCGGTCGGCGCGAGCATCCGGAACTGGTCGTCCAGGCGCATCATCGCGTCGGAGACCTCTTCGAGGACGTCGTCGGTGGGCTCGTCCATGTCATCCGGGACGATCATGGAGGCGGCGAGCGCGGGCAGCGGCACGGGCCGGTCGGCGGCGCTCTCGTCCAGCGTGGTCAGCAGGTAGAGGTTGCCGAGGACGCCGTCGAGGAAGTCGGCCTCCTCCTCGGGGTTCCAGTCGAGGGCGTCGAGGTCGAGGTCGCCGCCCTCGGAGAGCTGCTCGACGATGTCGCCGAGGTCGGGGGCGGCCGCGTCGGCGAGGACGTTCTCCACGCCACCGAGCCAGAGTTCGAGGATCTCGGCGGGGCTGCCGGAGGTGAGGGTGGCCAGCTCCTCGCCCGTGGCGGCGACGCCGGAGGGCTGGTCGGGGTCGGCGTCCTCGGCCTCGTCCGGGTTCTCGGTGAACTCCACCAGGCCGGTGTCCAGCGCGTGCTGCCACGCCTCGGCGGCGTACGCGGGGCCGTCCTCGTCCCCCGCGAGGTCCAGGAGCTCGGTCGCGGCGCGCAGCTGCTCGGCGAGCAGCTCGCCGCCCGCGCCGACCGGGGTCCCCTCGCCCGCCCAGCGGGCCAGCCTGGCGGCGCGGGTGAGCAACGGCGAGGACAGCGCGTCCCGCGCGAGCTCCGCGTCGGAAGGGAGCCGCACCGGCGGCATGGTCGGGCGGTCTCCGGACATCAGGGGGGTCATCTCCTCGTGGTGAACAGCGGCCGCCGGAACGATGGGGCGCGCGGTGCCCAAGCGTAGACGGGTTTTCCCGCCTGCCGCCCGGTCCGTCAGCCCGTCGGCTGACGGACACCGGCGGAATGCTTACGGAACCTTGACAACTGCGCCGGAAGTCGTAGCAACGCTTACTGGTCGCTCGGAGAACAATTAAATAGACCTGTACGGCCAGAGGCGGCCAGACTCCGGGGAACCCCTACCCGGAGAGTGACGCTCATGCCGCCCACCGGCCCTTTCGGCCGTACCGTCTGCGCGATGGCCACCCCCTTCACCGAGGACGGTTCCCTCGATCTCGACGGCGCGCGGCGCCTCGCCACCCACCTGGTCGAGGCGGGCGGCTGCGACGGCCTGGTGCTGAGCGGGACGACGGGCGAGTCCCCGACGACCACCGACGAGGAGAAGAGCGCGCTGATCCGGGCCGTGTCCGGGGCGGTCGGCGACCGGGCGCGGATCACCGCGGGCGTCGGCTCCGCCGACACCCGGCACACGGTCGCCCTGGCACGGGCGGCCGAGGCCGCCGGGGCGCACGGGGTCCTCGTGGTGACGCCGTACTACAGCAGGCCGCCCCAGGAGGACATCGCGGAACACTTCCGGACGGTCGCGGACGCGGTCGGGGTGCCGGTGATGCTCTACGACATCCCGGGGCGCACGGGCACCCGCATCGAGGTGGACACCCTGCTGCGGCTGGCCGAGCACCCGCGGATCGCCGGGGTGAAGGACTGCTCGTACGACCTGCTCGGCAGCTCCAGGGTGATCGCGGAGAGCGGCCTCGCGTACTACTCCGGCGTGGAGGAGCTGAACCTCCCGCTCCGGGCGGTCGGCGCGGTGGGGTACGTCAGCACGGTCGCCAACGTCGCGGGCCCCGCGGTCGCGGCGGTCCTGGACGCGTACGACCGCGGTGCGACGGCGGAGGCGACCCGCCACCACCAGCGCGTGCTGCCACTGGTCGGGCTGATGATGGCCGCGGGCCTGCCCGGCACGGTGACGGCGAAGGCCCTGCTGGGCGCGCTGGGCCTGCCGGGCGGCCCGGTCCGGGCACCGCTGCGGGCGGCGGTGCCGGAGCGGGTGCGGGAGCTGCTGACGGCGTACCGGGCGATGTCAGGGGCGTGACATGAGGAAGGGGCGGGCGGGGGAGACCCCCGCCCGCCCCGAAGACGCCCCGCGGATATCAGTTGTGGCTGTGCAGCGCCTCGTTCAGGCCGCCCCAGGAGCCGGAGCGCGGGAGGGCCTCCACGCGGCCGGTGGTGGAGTTGCGGCGGAAGAGGAGGTTGTTGGCGCCGGAGAGGTCCAGCGCCTTGACGATCTCGCCGTCCGGCAGGGTCACCCGGGTGCCCGCGGTGACGTACAGACCGGCCTCGACGATGCAGTCGTCGCCCAGCGCGATGCCGAGACCGGCCTCGGCGCCGAGCAGGCAGCGCTCGCCGATGGAGATGATCTGCTTGCCGCCGCCGGACAGGGTGCCCATGATCGACGCGCCGCCGCCGATGTCGGTGCCGTCGCCGACGACGACGCCCGCGCTGATGCGGCCCTCGACCATGGAGGTGCCGAGGGTGCCCGCGTTGAAGTTGACGAAGCCCTCGTGCATGACGGTGGTGCCGGGCGCCAGGTGCGCGCCGAGACGGGCCCGGTCGGCGTCGGCGATGCGGACGCCGGACGGGGCGACGTAGTCGGTCATGCGCGGGAACTTGTCGATGCTGGTCACCTGCAGGTGCAGGCCCTCGGCGCGCGCGGCCAGGCGGGCCTTCTCGACCTGGTCGACGGCGACGGGGCCGAGCGAGGTCCAGGCGACGTTCGCGAGCAGGCCGAAGATGCCGTCCAGGTTCTGGCCGTGCGGCCTGACCAGGCGGTGGGAGAGCAGGTGCAGCCGGAGGTAGGCGTCGTGCGCGTCGAGCGGCTTGGCGTCCAGCGAGGCGATGACCGTACGGACGGCGACGACCTCGACACCGCGGCGCGGGTCGGGACCGAGCGCCTTGAGGGCGCCCTCGCCCAGCAGTTCCGCGGCACGCTCGGCGGTCAGCCGCTCGGTCCCGGCCGGGCCGGGCTCGGCGGCCAGTTCGGGGGCCGGGAACCAGGTGTCGAGGACGGTGCCGTCCTCGGTGATCGTGGCGAGGCCGGCGGCGACGGCGCCACCAAGACGGGCATCGGTACGGGAAGCAACTGCATCGGTCATGGTCGAAAGCTAACCGGACGGGGCCGGTCAATGCGAACCGGCGGCGACACCGGAGACGACGGGCGGCACCCCGCCGACACGCGCCGCCGGGCCGGTCGACTTGGGTCAATGTTGACCAATTCACTAGCAAGAGCTGGCAGTTGCCGACTGTATGGTCGGCCGCATGTCACCCGACCCCGCGCGGAGACCGGCACTGCCGGTGCTCCCCTACCGCAAGCCCACGCCCGGCCGCGACTACTGGGTGCTGGACGACGTGCTGCCCGGCGCGGACGAGGTGCGGGCGCGCTGCCTCGCCAAGGAGGACTGGGTCGAGGGGTACCCGCACAAGCCCGAGAGCTGGCCCGGTCTGCGGACCATGCCGGGGCTGGAGCCGGCGGAGCTGGACCGGGTCGAGCGGCTGGTCAGGAAGGCGACCGGGGCCCGGCGGATCTGGCGGGAGACGACGCCCGGCGGCGGCACGCTGAACCACAACTGCGTCCAGGTCGTCGGCGAGGGCGAGAGCGAACCCCGCCCGCACACCGACTCCCGCTCGCTGTGCCGCTACGCCGCGGTGCTCTACCTCAACCCCGGCGTCCCCAAGGGCTGCGGCACCAGCTTCTACCGGCAGCAGCTGCCCGACGGCAGGCTCGGCGGCAACATGGTGACGGCACCGCACAACAACCTGGTCGACGCGCTCGGCACCCGCTTCGTCCCGCCGGACTCCTTCGTGGAGGACGTCCGCGTCCCGCACCGGTACAACCGGCTCCTCCTCTACACCGCCAACATGATGCACAGCGCCACCGCCTACTGGGGCCGGACCCTGGAGGAGAAGCGCATGACGGCCGTCTTCTTCTGGATGGCCTGACTTCTCGGATGGCCCGACTTCCGGATGGCCCGACGCGGCCGGTGACAGGATGACCGGATGAACCGCCTCCCCTCCGAGTCACTGCCCCACGCCCGCACCTTCCTCGGCTGGCCGCCCGCCGACTCCGTCTGGGGGCGCTGGACCCGCGGCGTACGGCGCGACGTGGCCGCCCTCGCCCGCACGCTCGCGGAGTACGAGCCCGTGGTGCTCCTCGCCGCGCCGGAGGACGCCGACGGCGCCCGCAAGGCGTGCGGCGGCGCCGTCGGGATCGTCCCCGTGCCGGTCGACGACCTGTGGCTGCGGGACTCGGGCCCGGTCTTCGTCACCGGACCGGACGGCGGGCCCGCGGGCATCGACTTCCGCTTCAACGGCTGGGGCGGCAAGCAGGCCCACCCGCGCGACGGCCTGGTCGCCCGGCGGCTGCTGGAGGAGTTCGGGACGCCCCGGATCGAGGCGCCGATCGTCGCGGAGGGCGGCTCGCTGGAGACCGACGGGGAGGGCACCCTGCTGGTCACCGAGAGCTCCCTCGTCAACGACAACCGCAACCCCGGCCGCTCCCGGGACGACATCGAGGCCGTCCTGAAGGAGCTGCTGGGCGTCACCCGGGTGATCTGGCTGCCGGGCGTGCGCGGCGAGGACGTCACCGACTGCCACGTCGACGCCCTGGCCCGCTTCGCGGGGCCCGGCACCGTCGTCCTCAGCAGCCCGCCCGCCGGGGCGTGGCCCGACGTGTGGACCCGCGTGTACGAGCAGGCCCGTACGGTCCTGGAGAGCGCCACCGACGCCCGCGGCCGGGCCCTGGAGATCGTGGAGCTGCCCGAGGCCGACCCCGCCGGGCTGGGCGGACGCGGCGAGGACTTCCTCGGCTCCTACGTCAACTACTTCGTGGCCAACGGCGCGGTGCTCCTGCCCCGCTTCGGCGACCGCCGCTCCGACGGCCGCGCCGCGGCCCTCCTCGCCGACCTCTATCCCGGCCGTGCCGTCCGCCCCGTCGAGATCCACGACCTCGCCGAGGGCGGCGGCGGCATCCACTGCGCCACACAGCAGCAGCCCGCCGCCTGACCGGGGCCAGGGGGCGGGCTGCTGCCGAAAAGCGCGGGGCTCAGACGTTGAAGCCGAGCGCCCGGAGCTGCTCACGGCCGTCGTCCGTGATCTTGTCCGGGCCCCACGGCGGCATCCAGACCCAGTTGATCCGGAGCTCGTTGACGATGCCGTCGGTCGCGGACCGCGCCTGGTCCTCGATCACATCGGTCAGCGGGCAGGCCGCCGACGTCAGCGTCATGTCGAGGGTGGCGATATTGGCGTCGTCGATGTGGATGCCGTAGATGAGGCCGAGGTTGACGACGTCGATGCCCAGCTCGGGGTCGACCACGTCGTACAGCGCCTCGCGGACCTCCTCCTCGGTGGCCGGCTTGGTGGTCGTCGCTTCCACGTTGTCGCTCATGCGGTCTTCCCTTCGGACAGCGCCTGCGCCGTCGCGTCCTTCCACGCCATCCAGCTCAACAGCGCGCACTTCACCCGTGCCGGGTACTTGGAGACACCGGCGAACGCGACCGCGTCCTCCAGCACCTCCTCCATCGCGTCGTCCGGCTCGACCCGGCCCTTGGACTGCATCAGCTCCAGGAAGGTCTCCTGGATCCGACGGGCCTCGGTGAGGTCCTTGCCGACCAGCAGCTCGTTGAGCACGGAAGCGCTCGCCTGGCTGATGGAGCAGCCCTGGCCCTCGTACGAGACGTCTTCGATCGTCTCCCCGGAGAGCCGGACCCGCACGGTGATCTCGTCGCCGCACGTCGGGTTGACGTGGTGCGCCTCGGCGTCACCGGCCCGCAAGCCCCGGCCGTGCGGGTGCTTGTAGTGGTCCAGGATGACGTCCTGGTACATCGAATCAAGCTTCACAGTCAGCAGCCTCGTCCGTGTCTCAGCCGAAGAAGTTCCGTACGTGCTCCAGGCCCTCGACCAGAGCGTCGACCTCGGCGGGCGTGGAGTACAGGTAGAACGACGCTCGCGTGGTCGCGGGAATTCCGTACCGCAGGCAGACGGGCCGCGCGCAGTGGTGGCCCACCCGGACCGCGATGCCCTGCTCGTCCAGCACCTGGCCGACGTCGTGCGGGTGGATGTCCCCGAGCGTGAAGGAGATCGTCGCCCCGCGGTCCTCGGCCGTGGTCGGGCCGATGATCCGCAGGTCGGGCACCTGCTGGAGCTTGCGCACCGCGTACTCGGTGATCGCGTGCTCGTGGCGGGCGATGTTCTCCATGCCGATCGCGGTGAGGTAGTCCACCGCGGCGCCGAGGCCGACGGCCTGGGCGATCGGGGGCGTGCCCGCCTCGAACTTGTGCGGCGCGGGGGCGTAGGTGGAGGAGTGCATCGAGACGGTCTCGATCATCTCGCCGCCGCCGAGGAAGGGCGGCAGGTCCTCCAGGAGCTCCTGGCGGCCCCACAGCACGCCGATGCCCGTCGGCCCGCACATCTTGTGGCCGGTGAAGGCCACGAAGTCGGCCTGGAGCGCCTGGACGTCCAGCACCATGTGCGGGGCGGCCTGGGAGGCGTCGACGACGACGAGCGCGCCGACCTCCTGGGCGCGGCGGACGATCGCCTCGACCGGGTTGATCGTGCCCATGATGTTGGAGACCAGCACGAAGGAGACGACCTTGGTCTTCTCGGTGATGATCTCGTCGATGTTCGACAGGTCGAGGCGGCCGTCGTCGGTGAGGCCGAACCACTTCAGCTTCGCGCCGGTGCGCTGCGAGAGCAGCTGCCACGGCACGATGTTGGAGTGGTGCTCCATCTCCGTGATGACGATCTCGGTGTCGTGGTCCACGCGGTAGGGCTCGTCGGCCCAGCCCAGCATGTTGGCCACGAGGTTGAGCGACTCCGAGGCGTTCTTGGTGAAGATCACCTCGTCGCGGCTGGGGGCGTTGACGAAGGCCGCGACCTTGTCACGGGCGCCCTCGTACAGCGCCGTGGCCTCCTCGGCGATCGTGTAGACGCCGCGGTGGACATTGGCGTTGTGCTGCTCGTAGTACGCGCTGAGGGCGTCGAGCACCTGGCGCGGCTTCTGGGAGGTCGCCGCCGAGTCCAGGTAAACGATCTTCTTGCCGTCGTGGACCGTGCGGTCCAGGATCGGGAAGTCCTTACGGATCGCCTCGGTGTCGAGGAGCCCCGGCAGTATCGTCACGCGACGTCCTCCTTTGAGTTCGCTCCGCTCACGGGGCCGCCCTTCGTCTGGTAGGCCTCGTAGCCCTCGTTCTCCAGCTTGTCGGCCAGCTCGGCGCCGCCGGACTCGACGATGCGGCCGCCGGAGAAGACGTGGACGAAGTCGGGCTTGATGTAGCGCAGGATGCGCGTGTAGTGGGTGATCAGCAGGGTGCCGACCTCACCGGTCTCGCGGACCCGGTTGACGCCCTCGGAGACCTGGCGCAGCGCGTCGACGTCCAGGCCGGAGTCGGTCTCGTCGAGGATCGCGATCTTCGGCTTGAGGAGCTCCAGCTGGAGGATCTCGTGGCGCTTCTTCTCACCGCCGGAGAAGCCCTCGTTGACGTTGCGCTCGGCGAAGGCGGGGTCCATGTTGAGGCGCTCCATGGCCTCCTTGACCTCCTTCACCCAGGTGCGCAGCTTGGGGGCCTCGCCGCGGATGGCGGTGGCGGAGGTGCGCAGGAAGTTGGAGACCGAGACGCCGGGGACCTCGACCGGGTACTGCATGGCGAGGAAGACGCCGGCGCGGGCGCGCTCGTCGACGGACATCTCCAGGACGTCCTCGCCGTCGAGGGTGACGGTGCCGCCGGTGATCGTGTACTTGGGGTGGCCGGCCAGGGAGTACGCCAGGGTCGACTTGCCGGAGCCGTTGGGGCCCATGATGGCGTGGGTCTCGCCCTGCTTCACGGTCAGGTCGACGCCGCGCAGGATCTCCCGGGGGCCGTTCTCGGCCTCGACGGAGACGTGCAGGTCGTGGATCTCAAGCGTTGCCATGGGGAACTCAGGACTCCTGGGTGACGGAGACGAGCACGTCGTCCCCTTCGATCTTGACGGGGTATACGGGGACGGGGCGCGTGGCGGGCAGGCCGGAGGGCTTGCCGGTGCGCAGGTCGAAGCTGGAGCCGTGCAGCCAGCACTCGATGGCGCAGTCCTCCACCTCGCCCTCGGACAGCGAGACGTTCGCGTGCGAGCAGATGTCGTTGATGGCGAACACCTCGCCCTCGGTGCGGACGAGCGCGACGGGGGTGCCGTCGAGCTCGACCCGGGTGGGGGTGTCCTCCTCCAGGTCGCTCAGCCCGCAGGCGCGGACGTAGGTGGGCTCGCTCATGCCACCGCCGCTTCCAGCTCGGACTCGATCTTGGCGATGAGGCGCTCCTCCAGCTCGGGGATGCCGATCTGCTGGACGAGCTCGGCGAAGAAGCCGCGGACGACGAGGCGGCGGGCCTCGTCGGCGGGGATGCCGCGGGCCATCAGGTAGAAGAGCTGCTCGTCGTCGAAGCGGCCGGTCGCCGAGGCGTGGCCGGCGCCGACGATCTCACCGGTCTCGATCTCCAGGTTGGGCACGGAGTCGACCCGGGCGCCGTCGGTGAGGACGAGGTTGCGGTTGAGCTCGTAGGTGTCGGTGCCCTCGGCGGCGGCGCGGATGAGGACGTCGCCGATCCAGACCGCGTGGGCGTTCTCGCCCTGGAGGGCGCCCTTGTAGGCCACGTTGGAGCGGCAGTGCGGGGTGTCGTGGTCGACGAGGAGGCGGTGCTCCTGGTGCTGGCCCTCGTCCGTGAAGTAGAGGCCGTAGAGCTCGGCCTCGCCGCCGGGGGCGCCGTAGACGACCCGCGGGTGGAGCCGGACCAGGTCGCCGCCGAAGGTGACGATGACGGACTTGAAGGAGGCGTCACGGCCGACCAGCGCGGAGTGCTGGGCGGCGTGCACCGCGGTGGCGTCCCAGTCCTGGACGGAGACGACGGTGAGCTTGGCGCCGTCGCCGATCAGGTACTCCACGTTGGCGGCGAGGGTGGCGTCGCCGGTGTGGTCGAGGACCACGACGGCCTCGGCGAAGGCGCCGAGCTCGATGACCTGGTGGCCGAAGGCCACCCCGCCCTCGCCCTGCACGGAGATCCGGACGGGCTCGGTGAGCACCGTGTCCTTGGGGACCGAGACGACCGTGGCCTTCTCGAAGGAGCTGTACGCCTGGGCGGCGACCCGGTCGACCGGCTTTCCGGCGCGGCCGAGGCGGGCGTCGTCCCGGCCGACGGTCTCGACGGTGACGCCCTCGGGGGCGGTCACGTCGACCTTGACGCCGCCGTCCGCCACGGCGGTGCCGTCGTGCAGGCCGCGGAGGCGCTCCAGCGGGGTGAACCGCCACTCCTCCTCGCGGCCGTGCGGCACGGGGAAGTCCGCGACGTCGTACGAGGCGGGGGCGCTGACGCGCGCGTCGATGGGCTGCTGGGGCCCGCCCACCTGGATGGCGCCGTCGGTCGTGCTGCCGGCGGGAGTGTTGTCAGCCATGGCTGTCGTCGTGCTCTCTTCCTGTCACAAAGGGGTCGCTGCGGTCCGGTGGCGGTCGGCCGTCAGCCGACCGCGCCTTCCATCTGCAGCTCGATCAGCCGGTTGAGCTCCAGGGCGTACTCCATGGGCAGCTCGCGGGCGATCGGCTCGACGAAGCCGCGCACGATCATCGCCATGGCCTCGAACTCGGTCAGACCGCGGCTCATCAGGTAGAAGAGCTGGTCGTCGCTGACCTTGGAGACGGTCGCCTCGTGGCCCATGGAGACGTCGTCCTCGCGGACGTCGACGTAGGGGTAGGTGTCCGACCGGGAGATGGTGTCCACCAGCAGGGCGTCGCAGAGCACGTTCGACTTGGACCCGTGGGCGCCCTCGCCGATCTCGATGAGACCGCGGTAGGAGGTGCGGCCGCCGCCTCGCGCCACCGACTTGGAGACGATGTTGGAGGAGGTGTTCGGCGCCATGTGGACCATCTTGGCGCCGGCGTCCTGGTGCTGGCCCTCGCCGGAGAAGGCGATGGAGAGGGTCTCGCCCTTGGCGTGCTCGCCCATCAGGTAGACGGCCGGGTACTTCATGGTCACCTTGGAGCCGATGTTGCCGTCGACCCACTCCATGGTCGCGCCCTCGTAGGCCACGGCCCGCTTGGTGACCAGGTTGTAGACGTTGTTCGACCAGTTCTGGATGGTCGTGTAGCGGCAGCGGCCGCCCTTCTTCACGATGATCTCGACCACGGCGCTGTGCAGCGAGTCCGAGGAGTAGATCGGGGCGGTGCAGCCCTCGACGTAGTGCACGTAGGCGTTCTCGTCGACGATGATCAGGGTGCGCTCGAACTGGCCCATGTTCTCCGTGTTGATACGGAAGTAGGCCTGGAGCGGGATGTCGACGTGGACGCCCGGCGGGACGTAGATGAAGGAGCCGCCGGACCACACGGCGGTGTTCAGCGAGGCGAACTTGTTGTCGCCGACGGGGATCACCGTGCCGAAGTACTCCTGGAAGATCTCCGGGTGCTCCTTGAGCGCGGTGTCGGTGTCCAGGAAGAGAACACCCTGCTCCTCCAGGTCCTCGCGGATCTGGTGGTAGACGACCTCCGACTCGTACTGCGCGGCGACACCGGCGACGAGGCGCTGCTTCTCGGCCTCCGGGATGCCCAGCTTGTCGTAGGTGTTCTTGATGTCCGCGGGCAGGTCCTCCCAGGAGGCGGCCTGCTTCTCGGTGGAGCGGACGAAGTACTTGATGTTGTCGAAGTCGATGCCGGAGAGGTCGGAGCCCCAGGTCGGCATGGGCTTCTTCTCGAAGAGCCGCAGGCCCTTCAGACGCAGCTTGAGCATCCACTCCGGCTCGGACTTCTTCGCCGAGATGTCGCGGACGACATCCTCGTTGAGGCCGCGCTTGGCCGCGGCACCGGCGACGTCGGGGTCGGCCCAGCCGTATTCGTACGTGCCCAGGCCTTCGAGCTCAGGGTGGGCAGTCTCCGTGGGGAGAGTCATGCGGGGTTCCTCCCGGCCGTGCTGGCGGATGCTGTGGTGGTCTTGGTGGTGCGCCGCGTTTCGCTGCGCGGGATGAACGTCGTGCACACACCGTCGCCGTGGGCGATGGTGGCAAGACGCTGCACATGGGTCCCGAGCAGGCGGGAGAAGACCTCGGTCTCCGCCTCGCACAGCTGCGGGAACTGCTCGGCGACATGGGCGACCGGGCAGTGGTGCTGGCAGAGCTGTTCGCCGACCGGTGCGCTACGCGCCGTAGCAGCGTACCCGTCCTCGGTCAATGCCCTGGCAAGGGCCTCCGCGCGGGATTCGGGGGCGACGGCATCCAGGGCCTCGCGATACCCCTCCGCCTGGGCGGCCATCCGGGCGCGGGCGAAGGCCGCGACGGCGGCCTCTCCCATCTCTCCCCCGCCGGCGGACTGGGCGATCCAGCGCAGGGCGTCCCCGGCCAGCTTGTCGTAGGCCTGGTCGAAGGCGTCGCGGCCGCAGTCGGTGAGCGCGAACGCCTTCGCGGGGCGCCCGCGCGTGCGCGCGCCGTAGACGCGCTTCTCGCGGGGCTCGACGACGCCCTCGGCGGCGAGGGTGTCCAGGTGGCGGCGGACCGCGGCCTGGGTCAGCTCCAGCCGCACGGCCAGCTCCGCCGCGGTCGACGGACCGTGATCGAGGATGGACCTGGCGACGCGATTGCGCGTGCCGCGCTGCTCGTCGTGGGCGCGCTCCTCGTCCCGGGCGGGGACGGGAGCAAGCGCCTCGGGCCCGGCGGCCACCCGGGCCGCGGGGTCCTGCGGAGCCTCGCTCGCGTATTTCACAACACCATTGTTGCGTAATTGGCTCGGGCGGGACAAGCCTCGCCCGGGTCACCGATCGGTGGTCTCGATCACTAAGGGTCACCTAACCACCACGTGAAGATCATCGGGAACGCCCCGAAGACATCCACCCCGGGGCAGCCGCGGACGGCTCCGGGTTCGTAGACTTCCCGCCATGCGCAGCGTCTTCCCGGGGGACAGCCCGGCCGGCCCCCCGCCCCCCGGCCGTGACCCCGCGGTCGAGATCCGCGGCCTGGTCCAGCGGTACGGGCGGAAAACCGCGGTGGACGGGCTCGACCTGTCCGTCGCCCGCGGCTCCCTCACCGCCGTCCTCGGCCCCAACGGGGCGGGCAAGACCACCACCGTCGAGACCTGCGAGGGCTACCGCCGCCCCGACGCCGGCACCGTCCGGGTGCTCGGGCTCGACCCGGTGGCCGACTCGGCCGCGCTGCGCCCGCGGATCGGCGTGATGCTCCAGAGCGGCGGCATCTACGCGGGCGCCCGCGCCGAGGAGATGCTCCGCCACACCGCCTCCCTGCACGCCGACCCGCTCGACATCGGCATGCTGATCGAGCGGCTCGGCCTGGAGAGCTGCGGCCGCACCGCGTACCGGCGGCTGTCCGGCGGGCAGCAGCAGCGTCTCTCCCTCGCGATGGCCGTCGTCGGCCGCCCGGAGCTGGTCTTCCTGGACGAGCCGACGGCGGGGCTCGACCCGCAGGCCCGGCACGCGACCTGGGACCTGGTGCGCGAGCTGCGCCGGGACGGCGTCACCGTCGTGCTGACCACGCACTACATGGACGAGGCGGAGTCCCTGGCGGACGACGTCGCCATCATCGACAGCGGCAAGGTCATCGCCCAGGGCAGCCCCGAGGAGCTGTGCCGCGGCGGCGCCGAGAACACGCTGCGCTTCAGCGGCCGCCCGGCCCTGGACCTCGCCTCGCTCCTCAAGGCGCTGCCCGCCGACTCCGCCGCGGTGGAACTGACGCCCGGTACGTACCGGGTCAGCGGCAAGATCGACCCGCAGCTGCTGGCGACGGTGACCATATGGTGCGCGCAGCACGGGGTGATGCCGGACCGCATAGCGGTGGAGCGGCACACGCTGGAGGACGTCTTTTTGGAGCTGACCGGCAAGGAGCTGCGGGCATGAGCGCGGATGTGAACGCAGAGGTGAACGCGGACGCGAACGCCGGGGCCTTCGCCCCGAGGCCGGGTGCCGCACCGCTGGGCCGGATGATCCGCGCGCAGGCGGCGCTGGAGACCCGGATGCTGCTGCGCAACGGTGAGCAGCTGCTGCTGACCGTCGTGATCCCCACGCTGCTGCTGGTGCTGTTCAGTTCGGTCGACATCGTGGACACCGGCGAGGGCAAGGCCGTCGACTTCCTCGCGCCCGGCGTCCTCGCGCTGGCCGTACTGTCGACCGCTTTTACGGGCCAGGCCATCGCGACGGGCTTCGAGCGCCGTTACGGGGTGCTGAAGCGGCTGGGCGCGTCCCCGTTGCCGCGGTGGGGGCTGATGACGGCGAAGACCTGTTCCGTCCTGGTCACCGAGGTGCTCCAGATCGTCCTGCTGACGGTGATCGCGTTCGCGCTCGGCTGGTCGCCGCAGGGCAACCCGTTCGCCGTCGTCCTGCTGCTCGCCCTCGGCACCGCCGCCTTCTCGGGGCTGGGGCTGCTGATGGCGGGCACGCTCAAGGCGGAGGCGACGCTGGCCGCGGCCAACCTCGTCTTTCTTCTGCTGCTGGTCGGCGGCGGGGTGATCGTGTCGCTGGACAAGTTCCCGGGCGCCGCGCGATCGGTGCTGGAACTGCTGCCGATCTCGGCGCTCTCCGGCGGCCTGCGGGACGTGCTGCAGCACGGCGCGGGCATGCCGTGGGCCGACCTGGGCATCCTGGTCGGCTGGGCGGTGCTCGGGCTGGGCGCGGCGGCCCGCTTCTTCCGCTGGGAGTGAGCGGGCCCACCCCGTCCGCTCGGAACGCGCCGACGGCGAGCTGGACAATTCGCCACGCACCCCCCTCGTGAATCCATGCACAAGCGGGCCCTTACGATGACCCCGTGCCGAATTCCATGAACCCCCTCCAGCTGATCGCCGACCGCTGGCAGCCCTCCGCGCGCTTCGTCCAGCGAGCGGCGTTCGCCTGTGTGGTCATGGCCGTGATCATCGTGGTGACCGGCGGCGCGGTCCGTCTCACGCAGTCCGGGCTCGGCTGCCCGACGTGGCCGACCTGCACGGAGGACAGCCTGACGCCCACGCCCGCGATGGGCATCAACGGCGTCATCGAGTTCACCAACCGCATGCTGACGTACGTGCTGTGCGCGGTCGTCGGCCTGACGATCATCGCGGCACGCGCGCGTGCCCCGCGCCGCCGCAGCCTCACCCGGCTCGGCTGGGCGCAGTTCTGGATCGTCATGGGCAACGCCGTGGTGGGCGGCGTCACCGTGCTGACGGGCCTGAACCCGTACATCGTCAGCGCGCACTTCCTGCTGTCCACCGCGCTGCTGACGGTCGCGGTGGTGATGTGGCAGCGCTCCCGCGAGGGGGACGCCGAGCCGCGCGACCTGGTGGCCCGTCCGGTCCGCCAGCTGACCTGGGTGCTGGTCGTCGCGAGTGCCCTGCTGATCGTGATCGGCACCGTGGTCACCGGCTCGGGACGGCACGCGGGCGACGCAGCCAAGGACGTCCGCCGCATTCCGCTCGACTGGCGTGAGATCACCCAGCTGCACGTCGACTTCGTCTACATCGTCGTCGGCCTCACCGTGGCCCTGTGGTTCGTGCTGCGGGCCGTCAAGGCGCCCGCGGCGCCCCGGCGCACGGTGGTCGAGCTGTTCGCCGTGATCATGCTCCAGGGCGTCTTCGGCTACATCCAGTACTTCAACGACTCGCCGGAGTTCGTCGTCGGCATCCACATGTTCGGCTCCTGCCTGGTGTGGATCGCCGTGCTGCGGGTCTTCCTCTCGCTGCGCGAGCGGGGCGAGGCCGCCGTGCTGCCCGGCCCGTCCGGTGAGCACGAGGCGCTTCAGACGGCCGCCTCCGCGTCCAGCCGGTAGATCCTCCGGGCGGTGCCGGCCGCGACGAGCGAGACGATCCGCCCCGCCTCCGCCCACCGGCACATCCCGTCGGCGACCCAGTCGTTCGCGATCCGGCCCATGGCCTGGGTGAAGGACCGGGCGCCGACCACGTAGAGCTCCGCCAGCGCCCGCGCCCCGGTGGAGAACAGCAGCTTGCCGAACGGCGCTTCGGCGAGGCTCTCCTCGGGCCGGGGCCCGATGTCCGCGTAGACGTGCGCGAAGGCCGCGGCGAGCCGGGCGGCCTGCCGGTGGTGCCAGGCGTCGGGCAGCAGCACCAGATCGGTGCCCGACCCCTCGGTGGCGCCCAGGAAGCGCGTCAGGCGCCGCGGGTCGGGACAGTGCAGCTGGACGGGAAGTCCCGTGGCGACCGCGCTCCACAGCAGATGACGGGCCACCACGGGCCCGGCCGGCGGGCCGCCCGCGTGGCGCGAGCGCAGCCAGCGGGCGACGGCCCTGCGGACCTCGGCCGGCTCCGGTGGCGTCCCGTCGCAGGAGTCGGCTCCGGAGGCGAAGGCGGTGGCGCTCCGGGCCGCCACGAAGAGGGCTTCCGCCATGTGGGCGGTGAAGGAGTCGGCGCTTCCGGAGGTGTCGGCGACCCGCTCGGCGAGCGGTTCGAGGCGTACGACCTCATGGGCGCGCCCGTCGGCGGCGCTGGCCAGTTCCGCGGCGGACGTGAGGCCGCCCGACGCCCCGGACTCCAGCAGGAAGGTGCCGATGCCCGCGCCGCGCAGCAGCAGTCGCCCGACCTGCCAGGCGCCCAGTTCCCGCCGCCGGGCGAGGTAGCGGACCGGCGCGCAGTGCGGCTCCAGACCGAGCAGGGGCGGGCACCAGCGGCGTACGGCCAGCCCGGCCCGGCTGTCGAAGAAGGTGGTGCCGGGCGGCGCGGGGCCGGTGGCCCCGGTGGCCGCGGCGAGGTGCGTCTCGAAGCCGCCGATCCCGAGTTCGCCGTGGAGCGTGCCATGGCTGTGCTGATCGACGATCGGCGGCAAGCCGTCCAACCCTGTCCCCCTGTGCCGTACCCCCGTGCGGCACGCCGTGGCGGCCGCTCCCGGCGGGTCTAACGGAGGACAGGGGCTGTCAGTTATCGCCGTCCGTCACCGTCGGCCGTCGCCGTCCGGCGGCGCTCAGCCGTTGTCCGGGCCGCCGACCTGGATGCCGGCCATGCGCGTCCACTCGTACGGGCCGGTGCGGACCTTGGCGGCGAACTCGCCGTCGAAGTCCTCGTGGAGGGTGATGCCGGCGAGCTCGACGGCCTTCCGCGCGGTCTCCATGGAGGGCGCCACGAGGGTGCCCCACTCGCCGTTGGTGCCGACGAGGGCGATCCGGGTGGTGCCGCGGCCGATGTGCGCCAGCTGGCCCTCGGCGCCCCCGCCGTGGCTCTTGGCGAAGGCGCTGATCTGACGGGCGAGCCGGGCAGCCCTGCGGGCGGCCCGGCTGTCGAGTGCGGTCTCTTCGGCCTGCGTGGTGGTGTCTGCCATGAAGCAGATGCTACCCACCGGTAATTAACGAAGGAAGGGATCCACGGCCACCGCGGCGAAGAGCAGCGACACATAGGTGATGGACCAGTGGAAGAGGCGCATCTCCTTGAGCTTCGCCCCGGTGATCCCGGCCTTGGCGCGGCCCTGGAGGGCGTGCGCCTCCTTGAGCCACATGCCGCCGAGCACGGCCGCCACGATCGTGTAGAACCAGCCGGTGTAGCCGAGGGGCTGGAGCAGGAGCGAGACGCCGACCATCACCCAGCTGTAGAGGACGATCTGACGGGCGACCGCCTTGTTGCCCGCGGTGACCGGCAGCATGGGCACGCCCGCGCGCTCGTAGTCGTCCTTGACCTTCATCGACAGCGGCCAGTAGTGCGGCGGCGTCCAGAAGAACATGACCAGGAAGAGGACGACCGGGGCCCAGGAGACCGAGTCGGTGACGGCGGACCAGCCGATGATGACCGGCATGCAGCCCGCGATGCCGCCCCACACGATGTTCTGCGCGGTGCGGCGCTTGAGCAGCATCGTGTAGATGACGACGTAGAAGGCGTTGGCCCCGAGCGACAGCAGCGCCGACAGCGGGTTGACCAGGAACCAGAACCAGAGGGTGGAGCCGACGGTCAGCGCCGTGGCGAAGACCAGGCACTCCTTGGGCGAGACGATCCCGGTGACCAGCGGGCGCTGTGCCGTACGGTCCATCAGCGCGTCGATGTCCCGGTCGATGTACATGTTGTACGCGCCGGCGCCGCCCGCGGACAGGTAGCCGCCGATGCACGTGGCCAGGACCAGCCACAGGTCGGGCACGCCCTGGGCGGCGAGGAACATCACCGGCACGGTCGTCATCAGCAGCAGCTCGATGATCCGCGGCTTGGTCAGTGCCACGAACGCCTTGACACGGGCCCCGAACGGCCGGTGACCGAGACTTTCCGGAAGCACCCCCGCAGGACGGGATTCGACGGCCGTCACGCACACCCCTGACAGAGATAAGGCCAGCAAGCCCGCGGGCAGGATGAACCCGGCAAAGGCTTGCGCTTACCACGCCACTCTAGACGTAGGGGATACCCCGGCCTTCGCCGGGGTGGGGTCGTGTTGGGACCGTAGCGCGCCCGGTTCGCGACGCGTCCGCGCCGGATACGGCCGCCGGGGAACATGACACTGTGGCCCCGTTCGGGAGGCGGCCCGGCGGCCCGCCCGGCAGGCTGGACCCATGGCCGTCACACCCGCGGCGGGAATCTTCACTGCCCGGATCCGGTTGCCCGGGACGTCGGGCAGCCGACTGCGCGTCGAAAAGGCGCGCGCCCCTGCGGGGTAGGCTCGACAGCGCCGCGTCGTGGCGGAACATACCGCCCCCGGCAGACGAAACATGTGGAGAGGAGCCCTGAACCGAGGGTGAGCACCAAGCCGACCACAACAGACCTCGAGTGGACCGAACTGGACCAGCGGGCCGTCGATACCGCCCGCGTCCTGGCCATGGACTCCGTGCAGAAGGTCGGCAACGGCCATCCGGGCACGGCCATGAGCCTCGCTCCCGCCGCCTATCTGCTGTTCCAGAAGCTGATGCGGCACGACCCGAGCGACGCCGACTGGGCAGGCCGGGACCGGTTCGTCCTCTCCCCCGGTCACACCAGCCTGACGCTCTACGTGCAGCTCTTCATGGCCGGTTACGGCCTGGAGCTCGCGGACCTGAAGTCGTTCCGCACCTGGGACAGCAAGACCCCGGGCCACCCGGAGCACGGCCACACCCGCGGTGTCGAGACGACCACCGGCCCGCTGGGCCAGGGCATCGCCAACGCCGTGGGCATGGCGATGGCAGCCCGCTACGAGCGCGGCCTGTTCGACCCGGAGGCCCCGAAGGGCACCTCCCCGTTCGACCACACCATCTGGGCGATCGTCTCCGACGGCGACCTGGAGGAGGGCATCTCCGCCGAGGCGTCCTCGCTGGCCGGCCACCAGAAGCTCGGCAACATCGTCGCGCTCTACGACGACAACCACATCTCGATCGAGGGCGACACCGAGACCGCCTTCTCCGAGGACGTCCTCAAGCGCTACGAGGCGTACGGCTGGCACGTCCAGCGCATCGAGCAGGCGGAGAACGGCGACTTCGACGTCCAGGCCCTCTACGCGGCGCTGAAGGCCGCGCAGGAGGAGACCGAGCGCCCCTCGATCATCGCGGCGCGCACCATCATCGCCTGGCCCGCCCCCAACGCCCAGAACACCGAGGCGTCGCACGGCTCCGCGCTGGGCGAGGCCGAGGTCGCCGCGACCAAGCGCGTCATGGGCTTCGACCCGGAGCAGCACTTCCAGGTCGAGGACGAGGTCTTCACGCACGTCCGCAAGGTCGTCGACCGCGGCCGCGAGGCCCACGCGACCTGGGACAAGCAGCTCCAGGAGTGGCGCACCTCGAACCCCGCGCGCGCCACCGAGCTGGACCGCATGGCCGCGGGCGAGCTGCCCGACGGCTGGGAGCACGCGATCCCGGTCTTCCCGGCCGGCAAGGACGTCGCGACCCGCAAGGCGTCCGGCGAGGTCCTCAAGGCGCTGGGCGGCGTGATCCCCGAGCTGTGGGGCGGCTCCGCCGACCTCGCCGGCTCGAACAACACCACGATCGACGCGTCCTCGTCGTTCCTCCCGGAGGGCAACCCGCTCCCCGAGGCGAACCCGTACGGCCGCACGATCCACTTCGGCATCCGCGAGCACGCCATGGGTTCGACCATGAACGGCATCGCGCTGCACGGCAACACCCGCGTCTACGGCGGCACCTTCCTGGTGTTCTCCGACTACATGCGCCCGGCCGTCCGCCTGGCCGCGCTGATGAAGCTGCCGGTCACCTACGTGTGGACGCACGACTCCATCGGTCTCGGCGAGGACGGCCCGACCCACCAGCCGGTCGAGCACATGGCCGCGCTGCGCGCCATCCCGGGCCTGAACATGGTCCGCCCGGCCGACGCCAACGAGACGGCGATCGCCTGGCGCGAGATCACCAAGCGCCACACCGCCAAGCCGGCGCCGCACGGTCTGGCCCTGACCCGCCAGAACGTGCCGACCTACGAGGCCAACGAGGGCGCGGCCAAGGGTGGTTACGTCCTGTTCGAGGCCGAGGGCGGCCGTCCGCAGGTGATCCTGATCGGCACCGGCTCCGAGGTCCAGCTGGCCGTCGAGGCCCGTGACGTGCTGCAGGCGGAGGGCATCCCGACCCGCGTGGTCTCCATGCCGTCCGTCGAGTGGTTCGAGGAGCAGGACCAGGCGTACCGCGACGGCGTGCTGCTGCCGGACGTCAAGGCCCGCGTGGCCGTCGAGGCGGGCATCGGCCTGACCTGGCACCGCTACGTCGGCGACGCCGGCCGGATCGTCTCGCTGGAGCACTTCGGTGCCTCCGCGGACTACAAGGTCCTGTACCGCGAGTTCGGCCTGACCACCGAGGCCGTCGTCGCCGCCGCGCGCGAGTCCATCGAGCACGTCGACGCCAACCGTCGCTGACGCGACCGCTCATCACTCAGTAGGAGATGCAATCCCGATGACAGACGCACTCAAGCGCCTCTCCGACGAAGGCGTCGCGATCTGGCTGGACGACCTGTCCCGCAAGCGCATCACGTCCGGCAACCTGGCCGAGCTGATCGACCAGAGCCACGTCGTGGGTGTCACCACCAACCCGTCGATCTTCCAGAAGGCGATCTCCGGCGGCGAGGGCTACCAGCAGCAGCTGGCCGACCTCGCGGCCCGCAAGGTCACCGTGGACGAGGCGATCCGCATGATCACCACGGCGGACGTCCGCGACGCCGCCGACATCCTGCGCCCGGTCTTCGACCGGACCGACGGCCAGGACGGCCGGGTCTCCATCGAGGTCGACCCGCGCCTGGCGCACAACACGACGGCCACCGTCGCCGAGGCCAAGCAGCTGGCCTGGCTGGTGGACCGCCCCAACACCCTGATCAAGATCCCGGCCACCAAGGCGGGCCTCCCGGCCATCGCCGAGGTGATCGGCAAGGGCATCAGCGTCAACGTCACGCTGATCTTCTCCCTGGAGCGCTACCGCGCGGTCATGGACGCCTACCTGACCGGTCTGGAGAAGGCCAAGGCCGCCGGCCTGGACCTGTCCCTGATCCACTCGGTCGCGTCCTTCTTCGTGTCCCGTGTGGACTCCGAGATCGACAAGCGCCTGAACGCGCTGGGCACCGACGAGGCCAAGGCGCTGCGCGGCAAGGCCGCGCTGGCCAACGCCCGCCTCGCCTACCAGGCGTACGAGGAGGTCTTCTCCTCCGACCGCTGGGCCGCCCTGGAGAAGCTGGGCGCCAACAAGCAGCGTCCGCTGTGGGCCTCGACCGGCGTCAAGGACCCGGCCTACAAGGACACCCTGTACGTGGACGACCTGGTCGCCCCGAACACGGTGAACACCATGCCGGAGGCCACCCTGGAGGCCACCGCCGACCACGGGCAGATCACCGGCGACACGGTGCGCGGCACGTACGAGCAGGCCAAGGCCGAGCTCGACGCGATCGCGAAGCTGGGGATCTCCTACGACGAGGTCGTCCAGCTGCTGGAGGACGAGGGCGTCGACAAGTTCGAGCAGTCCTGGAACGACCTTCTGAAGTCCACCGAGGCGGAGCTCAAGCGCCTCGCCCCGGAGGCGTGAGTTGAGCACAAGCAGCAATCCGCTGCGTGACGCTCAGGACCGACGGCTCCCGCGTATCGCGGGGCCGTCGGGCCTGGTCATCTTTGGCGTCACGGGCGATTTGTCCCGGAAAAAGCTGATGCCCGCGGTCTACGACCTCGCGAACCGCGGCCTGCTGCCGCCGGGCTTCTCGCTGATCGGCTTCGCCCGCCGCGACTGGGAGGACGAGGACTTCGCCCAGATCGTGCACGACGCGGTCAAGGAGCACGCGCGCACGCCCTTCCGCGAGGAGGTCTGGCAGCAGCTGGTCCAGGGCTGCCGGTTCGTGCAGGGCGACTTCGACGACGACGTGGCGTTCGAGACCCTCAAGACCACGATCCACGAGCTCGACGCGGCGCAGGGCACGGGCGGCAACTTCGCCTTCTACCTGTCCGTCCCGCCGAAGTTCTTCCCGAAGGTCGTCCAGCAGCTGAAGAAGCACGGGCTGGCCGAGCAGCGGGAGGGTTCCTGGCGGCGTGCCGTCATCGAGAAGCCCTTCGGCCACGACCTGAAGAGCGCCCAGGAGCTGAACCAGGTCGTCCACGAGGTCTTCCCGCCCGAAGAGGTCTTCCGGATCGACCACTACCTGGGCAAGGAGACCGTCCAGAACATCCTGGCGCTGCGCTTCGCCAACACCCTCTTCGAGCCGATCTGGAACCGGTCCTACGTCGACCATGTGCAGATCACCATGGCCGAGGACATCGGCATCGGCGGCCGCGCGGGCTACTACGACGGCATCGGCGCCGCCCGTGACGTCATCCAGAACCACCTGCTCCAGCTGCTGGCGCTGACCGCCATGGAGGAGCCCGCCTCCTTCGACGCGGACGCGCTCGTCGCGGAGAAGACCAAGGTGCTGGGCGCCGTCCGGCTGCCCAGGGACCTCGGCAAGGAGACCGTCCGCGGCCAGTACGCGCACGGCTGGCAGGGCGGCGAGGAGGTCGTCGGCTACCTCGAAGAGGACGGCATCGACCCGAAGTCGAAGACCGACACCTACGCCGCGATCAAGCTGGAGATCGACAACCGCCGCTGGGCGGGCGTCCCCTTCTACCTCCGCACCGGCAAGCGGCTCGGCCGCCGCGTCACCGAGATCGCGGTCGTTTTCCAGCGCGCCCCGCACTCGCCCTTCGACCACACCGCTACCGAGGAGCTGGGGCAGAACGCCCTGGTCATCCGGGTGCAGCCGGACGAGGGCGTCACCCTGCGGTTCGGCTCGAAGGTGCCGGGCACCTCGATGGAGGTCCGGGACGTCTCGATGGACTTCGCCTATGGCGAGTCCTTCACCGAGTCCAGCCCCGAGGCGTACGAGCGGCTCATCCTCGATGTCCTGCTCGGCGACGCCAACCTCTTCCCGCGCCTGAAGGAGGTCGAGCTCTCCTGGCAGATCCTCGATCCGATCGAGGAGTACTGGGACAAGCACGGCAAGCCCGCGCAGTACCCGGCCGGCACCTGGGGTCCGGTCGAGGCGGACGAGATGCTGGCACGAGACGGACGGAGCTGGCGTCGGCCATGAAGATCGACCTTACGGACACCACGTCCAGCAAGATCAACAACGCCCTGGTGCAGGGCCGCCGCGCCATCGGCACCCCGGCCCTGGGCATGGTGCTCACCCTCGTCATCGTCACCGACGAGGAGCACGCCTACGACGCGCTGAAGGCGGCCAACGAGGCCTCCCGCGAACACCCTTCGCGCAAGCTCGTCGTCGTCAAGCGCGTCAGCCGCTCGCCGCGCGACCGCGCCAAGGCCCGCCTCGACGCCGAGGTCCGGGTGGGCACCTCCGCCGGCACCGGCGAAACGGTGGTGCTGCGCCTGTACGGCGACGTCATCGACCACGCCCAGTCGGTCGTGCTGCCGCTGCTGCTGCCCGACGCCCCCGTGGTCGCCTGGTGGCCGGTGGGCTCCCCGGCCAACCCGGAGAAGGACCCCCTCGGCGCCCTCGCACAGCGCCGGGTCACCGACGCGTACGCCGCCGAGGACCCCCTCGCGGAGGTCACCGCCCGCGCCGCGCACTACACCCCGGGCGACACCGACCTGGCCTGGACCCGGATCACGCCGTGGCGCTCGATGCTCGCGGCCGCGCTCGACCAGCAGCATGTCGACGTCCTCTCCGCCGAGGTCGAGGGCGAGGGCTACAACCCCAGCGGCGAACTCCTCGCGATGTGGCTCGCCGACCGCCTCGGCGTACCGGTGACCCGGACCGTCTCGGACGGGCCCGGCCTCACCGCCGTCCGGCTGGAGACCGGGAACGGCACCGTCGTCCTGGACCGCCCCAACGGTTCCCTGGCCACCCTGTGCATGCCCGGCCAGCCCGACCGCTCCGTCGCGCTCCAGCGCCGCGACACCTCGGAGCTGCTCGCCGAGGAACTGCGCCGTCTCGACCCGGACGTCACCTACGAGTCCGCGCTCAAGTACGGCGTGGACCGGCTCGGCAAGCCGGCCACCGACACGGCGGCGGCCCCCGGGGCGCCGAAGGCCGAGACGGCCCCGGCCGACGGGGCCAAGGCCGCCCCGGCCCCCGCCAAGAAGGCCACGGGCAGGAAGGCGGCCGGCAAGTGAGCGCACCGCAGATCGTCGTCCACCGGGACAAGGAGCTGATGGCGCAGGCCGCGGCGGCCCGGCTGATCACGAAGATCGTGGACGCGCAGGCCGCGCGGGGCTCCGCCTCCGTCGTCCTCACGGGCGGGCGCAACGGCAACGGGCTGCTCGCGGCCCTCGCCGAGGCGCCCGCGCGGGACGCGGTGGACTGGTCCCGGCTCGACCTGTGGTGGGGCGACGAGCGGTTCCTGCCCGAGGGCGACCCCGAGCGCAACGCGACCCAGGCGCGCGCGGCGCTGCTGGACTCGGTACCGCTGGACCCCGCCCGGGTGCACGAGATGCCCCCGGCCGGTGACCGGTACGGCAATGACGCGGACGCCGCGGCGGAGGCCTACGCGGCCGAACTCGCGGCGGCCGCGCGGCCCGAGGACCACGGCGCGGTGCCGTCCTTCGACGTGCTGC
This sequence comes from Streptomyces sp. NPDC002537, assembly GCF_053594975.1. Classification (NCBI taxonomy): domain Bacteria; kingdom Bacillati; phylum Actinomycetota; class Actinomycetes; order Kitasatosporales; family Streptomycetaceae; genus Streptomyces; species Streptomyces sp. NPDC002537. The sequence goes on along the minus strand of NZ_JBSFWT010000004.1, from coordinate 137,643 downwards.
TGCTGGGCGTCGGCCCGGACACGCACATCGCGTCGCTGTTCCCCGAGCTGCCGGGCGTACGGGAGACCGAGCGCACCGTCATCGGGGTGCACGGTGCGCCGAAGCCGCCGCCGACCCGGGTCTCGCTGACCCTGCCCGCCATCCGCGCCGCCCGCGAGGTCTGGCTGCTGGCGGCGGGCGAGGACAAGGCCGCGGCCGTCGCGATGGCGCTGTCGGGCGCGGGCGAGATCCAGGCCCCGGCGGCGGGGGCGTACGGGCGCTCGCGCACCCTGTGGCTGCTGGACGCGGCTGCCGCCGCGGGCCTTCCCCGGGGGCTGTACCCCCCGGCTTCCCCCTGACCGCGCTGACGCGCGGTGTCCTCAAACGCCGGACGGGCTGAATTTCGCGGACCGTAGTCCGCGAAACCAGCCCGTCCGGCGTTTGAGGACCGGGGTCCGGGGCGGAGCCCCGGGTACGGTCAGCGCCCCCGAAGCTCCCGGTAGCGCTTGACCAGCGCGGCCGTGGACGCGTCCAGGCCGGGAACCTCCGCACCGGAAACCAGCGCCGGCTCGACCCTCTTCGCCAGCACCTTCCCCAGCTCGACCCCCCACTGGTCGAAGGAATCGATGTTCCAGATCGCCCCCTGGACGAACACCTTGTGCTCGTAGAGCGCGATCAGCTGCCCCAGCACCGACGGAGTCAGCTCGCTCGCGAGGATCGTCGTCGTCGGGTGGTTGCCCCGGAACGTCTTGTGCGGGACGAGCTCCGCCGGCACGCCCTCCGCGGCGACCTCCTCCGCGGTCTTGCCGAAGGCGAGCGCCTGCCCCTGGGCGAAGAGGTTGGCCATCAGCAGGTCGTGCTGGGCCACCAGACCAGGCATCAGGTCGTCCACCGGCCTGGCGAAGCCGATGAAGTCCGCCGGGATCAGCTTCGTGCCCTGGTGGATCAACTGGTAATACGCGTGCTGCCCGTTGGTGCCCGGCGTGCCCCAGACGACCGGCCCGGTCTGCCAGTTGACGGGGTTGCCGTCACGGTCGACGGACTTGCCGTTGGACTCCATGTCCAACTGCTGCAGATAGGCCGCGAACTTCGACAGGTAGTGGCTGTAGGGCAGCACCGCGTGCGACTGCGCACCGTGGAAGTTCCCGTACCAGACGCCGAGCAGGCCCAGCAGCAGCGGGACGTTCTCCTCGGGCGGCGCGCACCGGAAGTGCTCGTCGACCAGGTGGAAACCGGCGAGCATCTCCCGGAAGTGGTCCGGGCCGATGGCGAGCATCAGGGAGAGGCCGATGGCGGAGTCGTACGAATAGCGGCCGCCGACCCAGTCCCAGAACTCGAACATGTTGGTCGGGTCGATGCCGAACTCGGAGACCTTCTCCTCGTTCGTGGACAGCGCCACGAAGTGCTTGGCGACGGCTTCCTCGCCCGCCCCCAGCTCGGTCAGCAGCCAGTTGCGCGCCGAGGTGGCGTTGGTGATCGTCTCGATGGTGGTGAAGGTCTTCGAGGCGATGACGAACAGCGTCTCGGCGGCGTCCAGGTCGCGGACGGCCTCGTGCAGGTCCGCGCCGTCGACGTTCGACACGAAACGGAACGTCATGTCACGGGCGGTGTAGGACCGCAGCGCCTCGTAGGCCATCGCCGGACCGAGGTCGGAACCGCCGATGCCGATGTTGACGACGTTCTTGATGGGCTTCCCGGTGTGGCCCTTCCAGTCACCGGAGCGCACGCGGTCGGTGAAGACCTGCATCTTGCGCAGCACGGCGTGCACGGCCTGGACGACGTTCTCGCCGTCCGTCCTGATCACCGCGGACTCCGGGGCGCGCAGCGCCGTGTGCAGCACGGCGCGGTCCTCGGTGGTGTTGATCTTCTCGCCGCGGAACATCGCGTCGCGCAGCTCCGCCACCCCGGCCGCCGCGGCCAGCTCGCGGAGCAGGCGCAGCGTCTCGTCCGTGACCAGGTGCTTGGAGTAGTCGAGGTGCAGGTCGCCGACGGTGAGCGCGTAGCGCCCGGCCCGCTGGGGGTCGTCCGCGAACAGCTGTCGCAGGTGCACCTCCCCGAGCTCTTCCCGGTGCTTGGCCAGTGCGTTCCACTCAGGCATCTGGTCGAGCCTGTTGCGGCCCTCTGCGTTCATCTCGGACATCAGCCCATTCTTCTCGTAGCTGCCCCGCCGGTTCCAAACCTATGTGATCGGAGTCCGTTGTGAGACGTCGTGTCCTTCATGGCGCGGTCCGCCGCGGGAGGAGCGCGAGGACCGCCAGGGCGAAGAGCCCGGCGGCCAGCAGCACGGGGACGTTCAGCCCCCACGCGGTGGCGGCCGCTCCCCCGGCCAGGGCGCCGAACGGCGCACCGGCGACCGCGAGGGTGCGGAAGGCGGCGCTGATCCTGCCGAGCATCCCCTCGGGGGCACGTCGCTGCGTCAGCGTCGTCTGGGTGACGTTCCAGACCATGCCGACGAAGCCGAAGAGCCCCAGGGCGCCGACGGCGACCGGCAGTTCGCGCACCGAGCCCAGCACGGCCAGGCAGGCCGTCTGGAGGACACCGCCCAGCAGCATGCTCCGCACCGGCCCGAAGCGGTCCACGAGCCGGCCCGCCAGCAGCCCCCCGGCGACCCCGCCCACCCCGTACGCGGCGATGACCGTGGCGTAGCCCCCGTCGCCGCCGCGCAGCCAGCCGGTGACCAGCAGGGGCAGGGCCGCTATGAGCGCCCCGATCCCCACGTTGCAGAGCGTGGTGGCGGCGCACAGGGCCCGGAGCGTGCCGTCCCGCCGGAGCGCCCGCAGGCCCTGGGCCATCTCATGGCGGAGCGTGCGCCCGGCGGGCCGCGGCTCCCGCGCGGGCGCCGGTGTCCGCAGCGTCGCCACGAGGGCGGCCGCGAGCAGATAGGTCGCGGCGTCGGCCGCGAAGGGCATCGCCGCGCCCACGGCGAGCAGCACGGGGAGCAGCGGCGCGCCGAGGAAGGCGCCGGCCACCTGTTGTCCGGTCATCAGCCGGGCGTTGGCGCGGGCGAGCCCGTCCGGGGGCACCACGGAGGGCAGCAGGGCCGTGGCGGCGTTGTCGAAGAGGGTCTGGAGGGTGGTGAGGACGAAGGCGAGCGCCACCAGCAGCCCGATCGTGGCGTGCCCCAGCCCGACCGCGAGCGCGAAGGCCGCCACCAGGGCGCCGCGGAGCACGTCCACCGTCCACATCGCGCGGCGCTGGTCGAACCGGTCGGCGAGCACACCGCCCAGCAGCCCGAAGAGGAGCCAGGGCAGGAAGCCGCTCGCCGTCACCAGGGAGACGAGCAGCGGGGAGTTCGTCAGCGACGCGGCGAGCAGGGGCAGGGCGGCCCCGCGCAGCGCGTCGCCGAAACGCGACACCACCGCGGCGGCCCAGAGCCGCGCGAAGCCGCCCCGAACTCCCGTGCCCCGCCGGTCCGTTGATGTGACCGGTACGACCGTCGGTTCCTCGACCGCTGCCACGGTTCCCCCTCACCATGGTCGACTGCCGAGAACCGTAGCGGCACCCACTGACAGCGGCCCGGCCGCACGCCTGGAAAGGCGTGCGACCGGGCCGCTGCTCGGTGTGTCCCGCGCTCAGATCTCCCCGCGGAGCTTCGCGAGCGCCTCGGCGAGGATGGCCTCGCCGTCCGCGTCGCTGCGCCGCTCCCGCACATAGGCCAGGTGGGTCTTGTACGGCTCGGTGCGCGGCGGGTCCGGCGGGCTGTCCCGGTCCTGGCCGGCCGGGAAGCCGCAGCGCGGGCAGTCCCAGGTGTCCGGCACCTGTGCGTCGCTGGCGAAGCTCGGCTGCGTCTCGTGCCCGTTGGAGCACCAGAAGGAGATGCGGAGACGCGGCGCGGACTCGCCGCGCTCGGCCTCTCCCATCGGCCCCGCTCCGACCCGACTTCCTCGGATCGCGTTGCCACTTGCCACGGTCGTAACTCCCTGCGTGATGGTGCTGCACGGTGCCAAATAGCGGCTGCGCCGCGGTTCGCGACAACGCCTCCGCTGCGGGCGCCCCAGTCTACGTAAGGCCCAACGCGCGTCCAGTGGCAGGAGTTACAGCCCAGCCGTGAGGACGCGACCTCAATGATAGGCCGCGCCGACGACGGTACGTCAGCTATCGAGCTTCATCAGCAGACCGAGTACGACAATGCACGCGAACCACAGCAGACCGACCACCACCGTGATCCGGTCGAGGTTCCGCTCGGCGACCGAGGAGCCACCGACGGAGGACTGCATGCCGCCGCCGAACATATCGGACAGGCCGCCGCCCTTCCCCTTGTGCATGAGCACCAGCATCATCATCAGCAGGCTGAAGACGATGAGGGCGATCGAGAACCCCATGACCACGGCTGGACCAACTCTCTCGGACTGGAACGGTGAGGGGCCGGGCGGCGCGAACGCGCCGGTCCCGGCCCCGACAGGGTACGACGGGGAGCACCCGTCGTCATAGCGCGCTTACTGGTCGCGGAACCGGACGATCTTCACAAAGTCGTCCACGTCCAGGGCGGCGCCGCCGATCAGCGCACCGTCGACGTCCGGCTGCGCCATGATCGCGGCGATGTTGCCGGACTTGACGGAGCCGCCGTACTGGATGCGCACCTTGTCGGCCAGCTCGCGGCCGTACAGCTCGGCGAGGCGGCCGCGGATCGCACCGCAGACCTCCTGCGCGTCCTCGGGCGTGGCGACCTCGCCGGTGCCGATGGCCCACACGGGCTCGTAGGCGATGACGATGGTCTCGGCCTGCTCGGCCGGGATGTCCTTGAGGGCGCCGTCGACCTGCGCGAGGGTGTGCGCGACCTGGGCGCCGGCCTTGCGGACGTCCAGGCCCTCGCCGACGCAGAGGATCGGGGTGATCCCGTGCCGGAAGGCGGCCTTGACCTTGGCGTTGCAGAGCTCGTCCGTCTCGCCGTGGTACTGGCGGCGCTCGGAGTGGCCGACGGCCACGTAGGAGCACTTCAGCTTGGCCAGCATGCCGCCCGAGATCTCACCGGTGTAGGCACCGGAGTCGTACGCCGAGAGGTCCTGGGCGCCGTACTTGATCTTGAGCTTGTCGCCGTCGACGAGGGTCTGCACCGAGCGCAGGTCGACGAAGGGCGGCAGGACGGCGACCTCGGTGTGGTCGTAGTCCTTGTCGGCGAGCGCGAAGGCGAGCTTCTGGACGTGGGCGATGGCCTCGAGGTGGTTGAGGTTCATCTTCCAGTTGCCCGCCATCAGCGGGGTGCGGTCACTCACGGTGGTTCAGTCCTCCAGTGCGGCGAGGCCGGGGAGCGTCTTGCCCTCGAGGTATTCGAGGCTGGCGCCGCCGCCGGTCGAGATGTGGCCGAATGCGTTCTCGTCGAAGCCCAGCAGGCGCACGGCCGCGGCGGAGTCGCCACCGCCGACGACCGTGAAGGCCGAGCTGTCGAGCAGGCCCTGCGCGACGGCCTTGGTGCCGTTCGCGTAGTCGGGGTGCTCGAAGACACCCATCGGACCGTTCCAGAAGACGGTGCCGGCGTCGGCGAGCTTCGCCGCGTACAGCTCCCGGGTCTTCGGGCCGATGTCCAGGCCCTCCTTGTCCGCCGGGATGGCGTCCGAGGCGACGAGCTCGGGGTTGGCCGGGGCCTTGGTCTTCAGGTCCGGGAAGTCGGCCGAGACCAGGACGTCGACGGGGAGGACGAACTCCACGCCGCGCTTCTCGGCCCGTGCCAGGTACTCCAGGCAGACCGGGATCTGGTCCTTCTGGAGCAGCGAGATGCCCACCTCGTGGCCCTTGGCGGCCAGGAAGGTGTACGACATGCCGCCGCCGATGAGGATCCGGTCGGCCTTCTCCAGCAGGTTGTCGATGACGCCCAGCTTGTCGGAGACCTTGGCGCCGCCGAGGACCACGACGTACGGGCGCGCGACGTCCTCGGTGAGCTTCTTCAGGACGCCGACCTCGGTGGCGATCAGGTCGCCCGCGGCGTGCGGGAGGCGCGCCGGGAGGTCGAAGACCGAGGCGTGCTTGCGGTGCACGGCGCCGAAGCCGTCACCCACGTAGAGGTCGGCCAGGGACGCGAGCTCGTCGGCGAAGGCGCCGCGCTCCGCGTCGTCCTTGCTGGTCTCGCCCGCATTGAAACGGAGGTTCTCCAGCAGCGTGACCTCGCCGTTCGCCAGTGCGGCGACGGTGGCCTTCGCGCTGTCGCCGACCGTGTCGGTGGCGAACGAGACGTTCTTGCCCAGGATCTCGCCGAGCCGCACGGCGGCGGGCGCGAGCGAGAACGCGGGGTCCGGGGCGCCCTTGGGACGGCCCAGGTGCGAGGCGACGATCACCTTGGCGCCCGCCTCGGCGAGCTTCTTGATCGTCGGGGCGACGGCGCGGATCCGGCCGTCGTCGGTGATGGCGGTGCCGTCCAGCGGCACGTTGAGGTCGGCGCGGACGAAGACCCGCTTGCCCTCGACGCCACCCTGGAGGAGCTCGTCGATCGTCTTCATGCAGTGACTCCGTGACTTCCGTAGGGGGTCAGGTCATGGAACGGGGCTCGTACGACGCTCCATCGCGCCGTACGAGCCCGTCCCTCACATCTCTGCTGCCTGCGACTGTGCGAGTCGGGCAGGGATCAGAGCTGGCCGCCGACGAAGACGGTCAGGTCGACCAGGCGGTTGGAGTAGCCCCACTCGTTGTCGTACCAGCCGACGACCTTGACCTGGGTGCCCTGGACCATGGTCAGGGAGGAGTCGAAGGTGCAGGAGGCCGGCCAGTTCACGATGTCGGAGGAGACGATCGCGTCCTCGGTGTAGTCCAGGATGCCCTTGAGCTGACCCTCGGCGGCCTTCTGGAAGGCGGCGTTGATCTCTTCCTTGGTGGTCTCGCGACCGAGCTCCAGGACGAGGTCGGTGACCGAGCCGGTCGGGACCGGGACGCGCATGGCGATGCCGTCCAGCTTGCCCTTCAGCTGCGGGAGGACCAGGGCGGTGGCCTTGGCGGCACCGGTCGAGGTCGGGATGATGTTCTCCGCGGCGGCGCGGGCGCGGCGCAGGTCGGAGTGCGGGAAGTCCAGGATGCGCTGGTCGTTGGTGTACGCGTGGACCGTGGTCATCATGCCCTTGACGATGCCGAAGTTCTCGTCGAGAACCTTGGCCATCGGCGCCACGCAGTTGGTGGTGCAGGAGGCGTTGGAGATGACGTGGTGGTTGGCCGCGTCGTACTTGTCCTGGTTGACGCCCATGACGATCGTGATGTCCTCGTCCTTGGCGGGCGCGGAGATCAGGACCTTCTTGGCGCCGGCCGCGAGGTGCTTGGCGGCGTCGGCCTTCTTGGTGAAGATGCCGGTGGACTCGATGACGATGTCGGCGCCCAGCTCGCCCCAGGGCAGGTTGGCGGGGTCGCGCTCGGCCATCGTCTTGAAGGTCATGTCACCGACGGTGATCGAGTCGTCGGTGTGGCTGACCTCCTGCTTCAGCCGACCCAGGATGGTGTCGTACTTCAGCAGGTGGACCAGGGTGGCGTTGTCGGTCAGGTCGTTGACACCGACGATCTGAATGTCCGCACCCTGCTCCAGCAGCGCGCGGAAGTAGTTACGACCGATACGGCCAAAGCCGTTGATGCCTACGCGGATCGTCACGAACCGATCTCCTCGTTGGTATGCCGGTCTGTTGCCGCCGGCGATCTGTATGGGATGTCCCCGACCACCACTGACCCTACCTCCAACAGGGGAGGGACGTGACATTGGCGGACCCCTCTCACGTCACCTGTCAATGGCGTGCAACACATTGCCGAGCAGACGAGCGCGCTCTCTCCCATTTGATACATGTTCGAGACCGAAACCCAGCAGCACCGTGTCGTGGGTGGTGAGGGCCGCCGAGTAGTGGGAGAGCTCCTTCGAACGCGCCCAGTCCCCGGTGTTCCCGGGGCTGCCGGGCGGCGGGCCGGGCACGGTCCAGGGGCCCAGGGAGGACTCGAAGCCCTCGGTGGGCTGGGCGGTGCCGCCGACGGTGACGGTGGTGTCGTCGACGAAGACGCCGCGGCCGCCGTTGCTCGGGTCGGTGACGTAGGAGACGGCGACCTCGACCTTCCGGCCCGCGTACGCGCTCAGGTCGAAGGAGACCTGCCGCCAGCCGTTGGACGAGCCGGTGAAGGCGTGCCAGCCGCCCGTGCTGCCCTGGCCCGCGCAGCCGCCGCTGCGCGGCGTGAGGTAGTGGGCGAGGAAGGGGTGGAGCTTGAGGGTGGAACCGCAGTCCAGGGGCACCTGGTCGGTGGTGCCGCCGCGGGCGTCGGGCAGGGTGGTCCAGTCGTCCCGGCCGACGGTGTGCGCCTCCAGGACGGCGTTGTCGTAGCCCTGCTCGGTGTCGTGGCTGAGCCAGAAGCCGAGGGCGGGCCTGTCGGCCGCGGTCGCCCCGGTGAGGTCGACGGTACGGGCCAGCCGCATCCAGGCGTGGTCCTGGTGCCGGGCGGCCGCCATCCAGGTTCCGTCGTACGGCTGGAAGGGGGACCGCACACCCGCGTAGTCGCCCGCAGCGGCGCTGCGGAACTGCGGGAAGGCCTCCGGGGGCAGTTCGTCGGAGACGGAGCCGTAGGCGCCCGCCGCGGTCAGGGGGCTGCCGGGCGCGTCGGCGAGGGCGGCCGTCACGCCCTTGAGCCTGCCGGTGCCGTCGAAGCGCGGCGGCCCGGCGTACGAGATCCTGCCGCTCGCGCCCAGGTAGTACTGGCTGAAGTCGTTGGTGTCGGCCGGGCCGATGCGCGCGTCGCCGCCCGCCTGCTGTCCGGCGGCGACGAGCTTGCCTCCGGCGTTGACGAAGTCGCGGACGGCGAGCAGGGTGTCGCCGCCCGGCCGGTTCGCGCCGGAGTACCAGATCACGGTGGAGAAGTGCCCGAGCACGCCGAGCGCGTGGGGTGCGCCCTGCGTGGCGACGTCCCAGACCGCGGCCCTGCGGCCGTTGGCGGCGAGGGCGCGGGTGTAGACGGCGACGTTGCGGGAGGCCGTCGTGCCGCCCTCGTCGGCGAGCACCAGGGTGTCGGCGCGGGGGCGTTCCGCCACGGTGTAGGTGAACGGCTCGCCGGCGGTCGGCCTGCCGTCGCGCGTACGGCCGGTGAACCAGACCTGTACGCGGTCGCCGGGGTCGGCGCCCTCGACCTGCGCGCGGTACTGGTCGAAGCGGAGGTTGTCGCGGCCGCCGAAGCGCTTGCCGCCCTGCCATGCCTCCAGCCGTTCGGTGTGCGTACGGCCGCCGTTGACGCGGTAGTTGAGGCGCTTGTCGCGCAGGCTCTTGCGGGCGGTGACGGCGACTTCCTGTTCCTCGCCGCGCGCGTAGGAGGTGGTGAACGCGTCGGGGGTGAAGTCCGGGGCGCTCAGGCCGACGGAGGAGACGGGCACGTCGGTGCCCGCTTCGTTGGCGGCGGTCTCGGCGACGGAGAGCGCGAACGGCAGGTTCTTGGTGAACTCCCGCTCGATCAGCTTCCTGTCGTCGGGGAAGTTGAAGACGGAGGGGCAGTCGTCGGGGTTCCAGCGGCCGCTGGTGTCCGCTTTGGAGGCCGTCTGACAGGTCGACATCTCCGGGGTGAACATCATCGTGCCGTTGACGTTCGCCGCGTGTCCGTCGGCCTCGCCGTTGGTGGTGTAGAGCTCGGAGGAGAGCTCGGAGCGGTAGCCGGGGATCGCGGGCTTCTCCGGGGTCCCGGCCAGCGCCCGGTAGAGGACGTCGTCCGGGGTGGACGTGGCGACCTGCCAGCCGACGCCGTAGAGCAGCAGTTCGGCGGCGGAGTGGTAGTTGACGGCGTACGTGAAGTGGACGCGCTTCTCCAGGGCGTCCAGCGCGCGGGTCTCCGGCTCCGAGGCGGGCGACGGCCCGCGGTAGGTCTCGGAGGCGGGCCGGGGCGACGAGCCCTCGTTGTCGTAGCCCCACTTGTAGGGGAAGTTGCGGTTGAGGTCGACGCCGTCCTCGGGGCCGATCCTGCCGTCGCCGTTGTTGTCGCGCAGGTTCTTGCGCCACAGCCGGGTCTCGGGGCCCTTGAAGGTGTAGTCGTAGCCGTCCGGGTTGGCGGAGATCAGGAACCACAGTTCGGTGCGGTCCAGCAGCCTGGTGATCCGGGCGTCCTTGCCGTAGCCGCCGATGTAGTAGTGCATCAGCCGCCGCGTCATCTCGGGCGTGATCCACTCGCGGGCGTGCTGGTTGGACAGGTAGAGGACGGACGGCTTGGCGCCGTCCCGCGTCCTCTCCGCGTCCTTGCCGACCTTGAGGGCGAGGATGTCCTGGCCGCGCACGGTCTTGCCGATGTTGACGACCTTGGTGAGGCCGGGGTGCGCGCGGCCGGTGTCAACGATCTCCTCTTCGAGGCCGCCCTTGGGCCCGTACGGGCGGAAGACGTGGTCGCCCGCGGCGGCCAGCCGGTCCTGGGTCTTCTTCGGGACGCGCTTCTCGGTGAGCTCCACGCCCTGCTCGCGGAGGCCGGCCGCCTGGCTTCCGGTGAGGATCAGCTCGACCGGCGCGGCCCGGTCGGCGGTGAGCCGCTCGCCCAGCTCGTGGCCGTCGACGCCCGCCGCGAGCAGCAGCGGCAGTTGCGCGGAGGTGACCTTCGCGGTCCACGCGGTGAGCCTGCCGCCGTCCGCGGTGGTGCCCGGGGCGGGTTGCGCGTGGGCGAAGGGTGCCGCCGCCACACTGCCGATCAGCAGCGAAGCGGCTGCGAGGAAGGATCTCGCTCTGCGTCTCATGAGCCCCCCTTGCGGTGATCCGGCACGTGGGTGCACGGAGTGCTCAGGCTGCTGACGCACACATGGTCATGTCAACAGGGCACCGTCGGACGGCAGTTGGCCACCCGAGGGGGGTGCGCCCCGCCAGGGGCGCGGGGAACTGCACGACCGGCCGAACACGACCCGCGGCCGCCTGCCGGGCTCAAGAGACACCCCGGTGGGCGCACCCGCCCCGCGGAGCGGGAAGCGCTAGCCGACCATCCCCTCCGCGAGCTCCTCCGACAGGTCCGAAAGATCGGAGAGGTTCGACTCCGTACCCGGAATGCCCAGGTCCTGCGCCCGCTTGTCGGCCATGGCCAGCAGCCGCCGGATGCGCCCGGCGACGGCGTCCTTGGTCAGCGGCGGGTCCGCGAGCGCTCCCAGCTCCTCCAGGGAGGCCTGCTTGTGCTCCATCCGCAGCCGCCCGGCGGCCGCGAGGTGCTCGGGGACCTCCTCGCCGAGGATCTCCAGCGCCCGCTGCACCCGGGCCCCGGCGGCGACCGCGGCCCGCGCCGAACGGCGCAGGTTCGCGTCGTCGAAGTTGGCGAGCCGGTTGGCGGTGGCCCGCACCTCGCGCCGCATCCGGCGCTCCTCCCAGGCGAGCACGGACTCGTGCGCGCCCAGCCGCGTCAACAGCGCGCCGATCGCGTCACCGTCGCGGACGACGACCCGGTCCACGCCGCGCACCTCGCGCGCCTTGGCCGCGATCTGCAGCCGGCGGGCCGCGCCGACCAGCGCGAGGGCCGCCTCCGGCCCCGGGCAGGTGACCTCCAGGGAGGACGAGCGGCCGGGCTCGGTGAGCGAGCCGTGGGCCAGGAAGGCACCGCGCCAGGCGGCCTCCGCGTCACAGGTGGCACCGGAGACGACCTGCGGCGGCAGCCCGCGGATCGGGCGCCCGCGGCCGTCGACCAAGCCGGTCTGGCGGGCCAGCTGATCACCGCCCGCGACCACCCGCACCACGTACCGGCTGCCGCGGCGCAGCCCGCCGGGGGCCATCACCACCAGGTCGGAGGTGTGCCCGAAGATCTCCAGGATGTCCTTGCGCAGCCGCCGGGCCGCGATCCCGGTGTCCAGCTCCGCCTCGATCACGATGCGTCCGCTGACCAGGTGCAGCCCGCCCGCGAACCGCAGGATCGCCGAGACCTCCGCTTTCCGGCAGCAGGTCCGGGTGACGGGGAGCCGGGAGATTTCATCCTTCACCGCTGCCGTCATCGCCATGGGCCGATCCTTCCATGCATCCGAAAAATACGGTCGTACGCGGCGGCCAACAGCTCCGGGTCGTGGGTCGGGGAGCCGTCGGGCGCGGCGACCGGCGCCAGCTCGACCGCGGCCCCGAGCCGCTCCGCGGCTTCGATGAGGCTCTCCCGGTCGGGCACGGCGGCCTCGTCGGCCAGCACCACGTCCAGGGCGAGTTTAGGGGCGTGTCGGGCCAAAACCTCCAAATGACGCTGCGGGGAGAAGCCATCGGTTTCGCCGGGCTGCGGCGCGAGGTTCAGCGAGAGCACCCGGCGGGCCTTGGTCACCTGGAGCGCGTCGAGCAGCTCGGGCACCAGGAGGTGCGGGATCACCGAGGAGAACCAGGAGCCTGGACCGAGCACCACCCAGTCGGCGTCGAGCACCGCCTCGACGGCCTCGGGCACCGCGGGCGGGCCCTCCGGGACGACGTGCACGGACTGGACCTCGCCCGGGGTGAGCGCCACGGTGGCCTGGCCGCACACGGTGGTGACCGCGTCCGGCTCGGCCGGGTCGTGGCCCCGGACGAGCGCCTGGAGCTCCAGCGGCACCGCGGACATGGGCAGCACCCGGCCGTGCGCGCCGAGCAGCTTGCCGACCAGGTCCAGGGCCTGTACGTGGTCGCCGAGCTGCTCCCACAGGGCGACGATCAGCAGATTGCCGACGGCGTGGCCGTGCAGGTCGCCCTCGCTGGCGAAGCGGTGCTTGACGACCCGGGCCCAGGTCTGGCCCCAGTCGTCGTCGCCGCACAGCGCGGCGAGCGCCTTGCGCAGGTCGCCCGGGGGCAGCACGCCCAGCTCGTCGCGGAGCCGCCCGCTGGAGCCGCCGTCGTCGGCGACGGTGACGACGGCGGTGAGGTCGCCGGTGATCCGGCGCAGGGCGGCGAGCGACGCGGACAGGCCGTGGCCGCCGCCGAGTGCGACGACCTTGGGCTGCGCGCCGCGGCGCGCGCGGCCGTTCCCCCGCCCGTCGGCACGGGCGGGGGCGAGCCTGCGGCCCCGGCGCAGCCGGAACGCGCGGCCGGTCACTCGCGCCCCATGTCCCGGTGGACGACGACGGTCTCGACGCCCTCGGAGACCAGGCGGTGGGCGAGCTTCTCGGACATCGCGACGGAACGGTGCTTGCCGCCGGTGCAGCCGACCGCGATGGTCACATAGCGCTTGCCCTCGCGGCGGTAGCCCGCGGCGATCAGCTGGAGCAGCTCGGTGTAGCGGTCGAGGAACTCCTTGGCGCCCGGCTGGTTGAAGACATAGCCCGAGACCTCCTCGTTGAGCCCGGTGAAGGGGCGCAGCTCGGGGACCCAGTGCGGGTTGGGCAGGAAGCGGCAGTCCACCACGAGGTCGGCGTCGACGGGCAGGCCGTACTTGTAGCCGAAGGACATGACGGTGGCGCGGAGCTCGGGCTCCTCCTCGCCGGCGAACTGGGCGTCCATCTTGGCGCGCAGCTCGTGGACGTTGAGGCTGGAGGTGTCGATCACCAGGTCGGCGTCGCCGCGCAGCTCCCGCAGGAGGTCGCGCTCGGCGGCGATGCCGTCGACGATACGGCCGGAGCCCTGGAGCGGGTGCGGGCGGCGGACGGACTCGAAGCGGCGCACCAGGGCGTCGTCGGAGGCCTCCAGGAAGATCACGCGCCGCTTGACCTTCTTGGCGGCGAGGTCCGCGAGGGACTCGCGGAGGTTGTCGAAGAAGCGCCGGCCGCGGACGTCCACGACCACGGCGATCCTGGCGACGTTGCCCTGTGAGCGGGCGCCGAGGTCCACCATGGTGGGGATCAGGGCGGGCGGCAGGTTGTCCACGACGAACCAGCCGAGGTCCTCCAGGCACTTGGCGGCGGTGCTGCGGCCCGCCCCCGACATGCCGGAGATGATCACCAGCTCGGGGATGCCCGCCGCCTCGCCCGCCGCGTCCGCCGTCGTGCCCGTACTCACCTGTGCTCCGTCTCGATCGGTCCCGGTCATGCTGCTACCCCCGTTCTGCGGACGGTGCCGCGGGTGCGGCGCCGTCTTCCATACTGCTGCGGTCTTCCTGTGTCCGTGCCGCGGACGGCCGTCGCCGGGTGCCCGTGCACCGTCGATCCCGTCCGCCGGAGTCCACGTCCATCATTCCTCCGCATCGTCCATGATCTCGCCTGTCGCGGTGTTGACGGCAGGGGCGGGCGGTGCCGCCGCGGCGAGCGCGGCGGCGATCGTCTCCGCCGTCTTGCGGCCGATACCGGGCGCCTCGCAGATCTGCTCGACCGTCGCGGCGCGCAGCCGTTTGACCGACCCGAAGTGCTTGAGCAGTGCCTTCTTGCGGGTGTCGCCGAGGCCGGGGACGGCGTCGAGCGGTCCGGCCTTCATGGTCCTGGTGCGTTTGCTGCGCTGATAGGAGATGGCGAAGCGGTGTGCCTCGTCGCGGACGCGCTGGAGGAGGTAGAGGCCCTCGCTGGTGCGCGGCAGGACGACGGGGTCGTCGTCGCCGGGCAGCCAGACCTCCTCCAGGCGCTTGGCGAGGCCGCAGACGGCCACGTCGCTGATGCCGAGGTCGTCGAGGGCCCTGCGGGCGGCGGCCACCTGCGGCTGTCCGCCGTCGACCACGACGAGCTGCGGCGGGTAGGCGAAGCGCTTGGGCCTGTCGTCCGCGGCGGCGGTTCCGTTCCCGGTGTTCCCGGTGTCCTCGACGGCGTTCTCCTCGGACCACTCGCCCGCCTTCTGCTGCTCCAGCAGATAGCGGCGGAAGCGGCGGCCGACGACCTCGTGCATCGAGCGGACGTCGTCCTGCCCCTCGAAGCTTTTGATCTGGAAGCGGCGGTACTCGCTCTTGCGGGCGAGGCCGTCCTCGAAGACGACCATGGACGCGACCACGTCCTGCCCCTGGAGGTGGGAGATGTCGAAGCACTCGATGCGCAGCGGCGCGGAGTCCAGCCCGAGGGCCTCCGCGATCTCCTCCAGGGCCCGGGAGCGGGTGGTGAGGTCGGAGGCGCGCCTGGTCTTGTGGAGCACGAGGGCCTGTGCGGCGTTGCGCTGGACCGTGGCCATCAGGTCCTTCTTGTCGCCGCGCTGCGGGATGCGCAGGTCGACCCGGGAGCCGCGGCGCCCGGTGAGCCACTGGACGACCGGTTCCGCCGGGTCGGGCAGGGCGGGGACGAGGACCTCCTTGGGGACCGCGTCGCCCGTCTCCTCGCCGTAGAGCTGCTGGAGGGCGTGCTCGACCAGGCCCGCGGTGTCGACGGCCTCGACCTTGTCGGTCACCCAGCCGCGCTGGCCGCGCACCCGTCCGCCGCGCACGTGGAAGATCTGCACGGCGGCTTCCAGTTCGTCCTCGGCGACGGCGATCAGGTCGGCGTCGGTCGCGTCGGCGAGCACCACCGCGTTCTTCTCCATCGCGCGGCGGAGCGCTTCTATGTCGTCGCGGAGCCTGGCCGCCTTCTCGTACTCCATCTCCTCGGCGGCATCATGCATCCGCTGTTCCAAACGGCGGATGTACGCACCGGTACGTCCGGCCATGAAGTCGCAGAATTCCTCGGCGAGTTCGCGGTGCTCCTCGGGGGTGACGCGGCCGACGCAGGGGGCGGAGCACTTGCCGATGTAGCCGAGCAGGCAGGGGCGGCCGATCTGGGCGGAGCGCTTGAACACCCCGGCGGAGCAGGTGCGTACGGGAAAGACCCGGAGCATCAGGTCGACGGTCTCGCGGATCGCCCAGGCGTGGGCGTACGGGCCGAAATAGCGCACGCCCTTCTTCTTGGGGCCGCGCATGACCTGCACGCGCGGGAACTCCTCGTTCAGGGTGACGGCGAGGGAGGGGTAGCTCTTGTCGTCGCGGTACTTGACGTTGAAGCGCGGGTCGTACTCCTTGATCCAGGAGTATTCGAGCTGGAGCGCCTCGACCTCGGTGGAGACCACGGTCCACTCGACGGAGGCGGCGGTGGTGACCATGGTGCGGGTGCGCGGGTGCAGGCCCGCGAGATCCTGGAAGTACGAGGAGAGCCGCTGGCGCAGGCTCTTCGCCTTCCCGACGTAGATCACGCGGCCGTGCTCGTCGCGGAACCTGTAGACCCCCGGCGAGTCGGGGATCTGTCCCGGCTTGGGTCGGTAGCTGCTGGGGTCGGCCATGTCACACACCCTACTTGCGGGCAGTGACAACTCCATCGCCCGACCGCGGCGGGCGCGGGCCGGGAGGCGGTTCCCGGGGGCTCCCGGGCCGGTCGTGCCTCCGGCCCCGGCGAGTGCGCGCCGGGGCCGGAGCGGGAGCGTTGTGGGGCCGCCCCCTCTGGTGCGGGTGGTCAGCCGCGGCGCCGCTTGCGGCGGACCACCAGGGCGGAGGCGCCGAGGGCCAGGACCGCGCCCGTGGCCGTCGCGGCGGAGGCCGCGTCCAGCGGGCTCCCCGCGCCGGTCCGCGCCGCGGACGCCGTGCCGTCCCCTGCGGACCTCTCCGCCGTCCCGGCGGCCGGCTGCTCCGCGTATCCGCCGGCCAGCCCCTGCTTGGCGTAGGCGGAGCCCGGCAGCTTGTCGCCGTACGCCTTGTGGACGCGCGCCCGGTACTTCTCGACGGTCGTGCCGTCGGCCCCTATCGCGCGGGTGGCGTCGGCGCCGAGCGGCAGCACCCGGTCGCCGCGCTGTACGTACCAGGCGTTGATCTGCGGCTCGCGGAAGACGGTGCCCCCGCCGAGCTTCCGCGCGCCCTCGGCGGCGTAGCGCGTCTCGTCGTCACCGGTGGCGATGTTGACGACCTTCCAGGTGCCCCCGGACTTCACCGTCCATACGGACGCCTTCTGTCCGTCGGCCGACACCGCCTTGCTGGCGAGGAATTCGAGGTCGGCCACGGGGGCGCCCGCCTTGCCCGCCACGAACTCCGGGGCGAGCGTGTAGACCGGCACGGCCGCGCCGTCGATCCTCGGCTGCGCCTTCGCCTCGGCGACGGCCCCGTCGCGGGCGAAGAAGCGGGACAGCGTGTCGAGCGTCGCGGGGGCGGCCGCCGCGTCGTGGGCGGCGGCGATCCCGGCGGCGGGCGGGGCGACGGGGGCGGGGACCGGGGTCCCGTCGGCGTGCGCGAGGGGGGCGAGTACGAGGAGGGCGGCGGTGAGGGTGCCGGCGACCGCCGCGGTCCTCCTGATGTGTGCGGTCACGTCCTCACGCCCCGATCCCGTAGAGCGAGTGCGTCCAGGAGAACTGGTCGTTGTTGACGTACCAGCTGTGCGACGCCCAGTTGTAGCGGTCGTTGGACGGCCACGGGTCGCCCCAGTAGACCCAGCTGTTGGAGTCGTCGTACCCGTAGAGGACGTGCATGTGGCCGCCGCCCGAGGCCCACTGGATGCGGGTCTCCACGGGGCGGTTGTTGCTGATCTCGTTCTGCACGGTCGAGTAGCGCAGCCAGCCCGACACGTACGAGCCGGAGTTGATGCCCGCCCAGTCGAGGGCATTCTGCACATTGCCCAGGGTGGCCTGGTTGTTGGGGCACGTCGTGCCCTGCTGCCGGTTGAAGGCGGCGTTGCAGAACTGGTTCTGGCTGTAGTTGCGCCCGAACCAGGTGGCGATGGTGTTGCCGGAGCCGGCCCAGCACCAGTTGGTCTTCTGCTGCGCCTGCATGGTGATGTCGAGCTGTTTCGCCGCACGCAGGGTGGTGTGGTCGCCGGTGGCTGCGCTGGCCGTGGTGGGGACGGCGAGCAGTGCCGCGGCGACGAGTGCGGCGACGGAGAGCCGTCTGCCGCGTATGCGGGTCTTTCCGGTCTCTTGCTGGTGTGCCGATGCACGGGACATGGACGTTCCTCCCGAGGCGGGGGGTTGTTACGGAGGAGCGCGTCCGGACGCTGATCAGGAGCATCGGGTGTTGTCAGTGCTCGGTCAACAGGTTTCAATGCTGGGTGAGCCGCCGGTGTGAACGACGCGTACCGGATGTGAACGGCGTGTGCCCGGCCAAGAGGATCACGACGGTCCGGGAGCCCGGTCCGCTCCCGCCGCCGGTGAATATTCACAGAGGGGCGAGCGATGGCACGGAGTGGCGCACCGGAGGACGCGGGCGGGGCCGAGCTGGCACAGGCCCTGCGCACCGGCCCGTTCCACCTGGCCCTGCGGACCGCCCTGACGGTGCGCGGGCTCGCCCTGCACCGGGTGCAGCACCGGCTCGCGCAGCGCGGCGTACGGGTCGGGGTGACGAGCCTCAGCTACTGGCAGCAGGGCGCGCGGCGGCCCCGACGGCCGGAGTCCCTGCGGGCGGTGAGGGTGCTGGAGGAGATTCTGGAACTGCCCCCGCACGCCCTGACCCGGCTGCTCGAACCACCGGAGCCGCGCACCGGGGCGGTACGGCCCGCCACCCGCTCGTACCGTTCCCTGGTCGAGGAGCCGCGCGCGCTGGAACGGCTGCTGGCGGAACTGGAGTCACCGTCCGACGGCGGGCTGCACACGGTCTGCCACCTGGAGCGGGTCCTGATCGGCGCCGGACGCGAACTCCGGGAGCGCGACTCGCAGCACGTCGTGCGCGCCCACCGGGACGGTGTGGACCGCTATGTGGCCATCCACCGCGGGGACTTCGGGTGCGACCCCGGGCAGGTGGCGGTCAGGGCCACGGAGAACTGCCGTGTCGGGCGCGTGCGGTGGCACGCGAAGGCGGGCGTCCTCGTCGCCGAACTGCTCTTCGACGCACGGCTGCGGGCCGGGGAGACCTACGTCTTCGGCTACGGCTTCGACGACGGCACCGCCGGACCGAGCAGCGAGTACGTCCGGGGGTTCAGCTTCGCGGGCGGGCAGTACGTCCTGCAGGTCCGCTTCGACAGCGCCGCGCTGCCGGTCCGCTGCCGCCGGTTCGCCCAGAGCTCCGCGGGGGCACCCCGCGCCGGCCAGCAGGAGCTGACACTGGCGGGACGGCACCGCGGGGTGCACCTGGTGGAACAAGGGGTACGTCCGGGCATCCTGGGGATCGCCTGGGACTGGTCATGAGGCCGGAACCGATCACGAAACCCGGACGGTCCGGTCCCGGTCCCGGGCGGGGACGGTCGGACGGTCGGACGGCCGACCGTGGGGCTCGGACGGGAGCGGCCGTGGGGCTCGGACGGGAGCGGCCGTGGGGCTCGGGCCGGAGCGGCCGCACTGCTCGGGCCGGACCGGCCGCGCGCCTCAGGCGGGAGTGGTCACGCGGCTCGGGCTGGAGCGGCCACGCGACTCAGGCGTCCGGGCCCGCGATCAGCTTGCCGTCGGCCAGCTTGACCTGGACGGCGGGCAGCGGGGCGCCGGCCGGGCCCTGCAGCACCTTTCCGGTGGTCGCCTCGAACTTGCTGCCGTGGCACGGGCAGCTGATCTTCCCGTCCTCGATCTTGTCGACGACGCAGCCCGCGTGCGTGCACACCGCGCTGAACGCCTTGTACTCCCCCTTGGCGGGCTGCGCGACGACCAGGCGCTGCTCCCGGTAGAGCCGGGCGCCACCGACCGGGACGTCGGCGGGGGCCCCGAGCTCCACCGGGGCCGTGGGGGTGGCCGGGCCCTTGGTACCGCCGCCGGAGCACGCCGTGACACCGAGCCCGGCGGCACCGGCCAGCGCGGCTCCCCGCAGCACGGTACGGCGAGACGTGGCAGAGGCCTCGGGGGCGGGGCTGGTCATGAGTGCTCCAACGGTGAACTGCGGATACGACGCGTCGACCCTACCGGCACCCCGTATTCCGTTTGCGGGCCCTCCGGGAACGGCGGCCGCATGACAGGCTGAGGCCCTTCCCAGAGAGGACGCCTTCGTGATCGTCGTAGCCGGTGAAGCCCTGATCGACCTTGTGCCCGCCGACGGCGGGAGCGGGGGCGGCGCACTGCCCCCGCTGCTCCCCCGGCGCGGCGGCGGCCCGTACAACACCGCTGTGGCGCTGGGGCGGTTGGGGTCTCCGGCCGCCTTCTGCTCGCGGGTGTCGGCGGACGGCTTCGGCGAGGCGCTGCTGGACGGGCTGCGGGCGGCTGGGGTCGACGTCTCGCTGGTGCGGCGCGGGCCGGAGCCGACGACGCTCGCGGTGGCCGACGTCGGCGCGGACGGCTCCGCGGGCTACGGCTTCTACGCGGAGGGCACCGCGGACCGGCTGTTCGAGCTCCCCGGGCCGCTGCCGGGGACGGTCTCGGCACTGTGCCTGGGCACGTGCTCGCTCGTACTGGAGCCGGGCGCGACCGCGTACGAGGCGCTGCTGCGCCGGGAGGCGGGGCGCGGGGTGTTCACACTCCTCGACCCCAACATCCGGGCCGGTCTGATCCCGGACGCGGACGCCTACCGCGCCCGGTTCCGCACCTGGCTGCCGCACGTCACGCTGCTGAAGCTGTCGGCGGAGGACGCTCGGTGGCTGGGCGGCGGCCCCGGGGAGTGGCTCGCGGCGGGACCCGCCGCGGTGGTCGTCACCCACGGGGCGGCGGGACTGTCCGTACACACCCGGGACGGTGCCCGGCACGCCGTGCCCGCGGCGGCGGTGGAGGTCGTGGACACGATCGGGGCGGGCGACACGGTGAACGCCGCGCTGCTGCACGGGCTGGCGGCATGCGGCGCGCTGTCGCCAGGGTCACTGGCCACGGTGGACTGGCCACACCTCCTGCGCTTCGCGGCCCGCGCGGCGGCACTCACGTGCACGCGCGCGGGAGCGGAACCGCCGTGGCCGGCGGATCTCCTCCCCTGACCGGGGCTCCGCCCCTCCCCTGACCGGGGCTCCGCCCCTCCCCTGACCGGGGCTCCGTCCCTCCCCTGACCGGGGCTCCGTCCCTCCCCTGACCGGGGCTCCGTCCCTCCCCTGACCGGGGCTCCGCCCCGGACCCCGAACCGCGCTGGCGCGCGGTGTCCTCAATCGCCGGACGGGCTGGATTCACGGACCGTGGCAGCGAGTCCGCAGCCTCGCCCACACCTTGCGGCCCGTCCGGGTAACAATTCAGCCCGTCCGGCGATTGAGGACGCGCCCGAAGGGCGCTCCCGCCGCAGGCGGCAACGGTGGGAAGCCGGGGCCCGGGGCGCGAGCCCCGGTTGCCCCTACGCGCGCCGCGCCCGAGCGGTGGCCTTCTTGGCCACCGTCTTCTTGGCCACCGCCTTCTTCGCGGCAGCCTTCTTCGCCGGCGCCTTGTTCGCCCGCGCCCCCGCCGGAGGCGAGTCGCTCACGCGATCCCCCAGCAGCTCCCGCAGGAACTTGCCCGTGTGGCTCTCCGGGACGGAGGCGACCGCCTCCGGCGTGCCCTCGGCGATGACGAGGCCGCCGCCGCTGCCGCCTTCCGGGCCCATGTCGACGACCCAGTCCGCCGTCTTGATCACATCGAGGTTGTGCTCGATGACGATGACACTGTTGCCCTTGTCGACCAGACCGGACAGCACGGAGATCAGCTTGCTGATGTCCTCGAAGTGCAGCCCGGTGGTGGGCTCGTCGAGCACATAGACGGTGCGGCCGGTCGAGCGCTTCTGCAGCTCGCTGGCGAGCTTCACCCGCTGCGCCTCACCGCCGGAGAGCGTCGGCGCGGACTGCCCGAGGCGGACGTACCCGAGCCCGACCTCGTGCAGGGTGCGCAGGTGCCGGGCGATGGTCGGCACGGCCTCGAAGAAGCCGAGAGCCTCCTCGATCGGCATGTCCAGCACCTCGGCGATGGACTTGCCCTTGTAGTGGACCTCCAGGGTCTCCCGGTTGTAGCGGGCGCCGTGGCAGACCTCGCACGGCACGTACACGTCCGGCAGGAAGTTCATCTCGATCTTGATGGTGCCGTCGCCGGAGCAGTTCTCGCAGCGGCCGCCCTTGACGTTGAAGGAGAAGCGGCCGGGCAGATAGCCGCGGACCTTCGCCTCCATCGTCTCCGCGAAGAGTTTGCGGACGTGGTCGAAGACCCCGGTGTACGTCGCGGGGTTGGAGCGCGGCGTACGGCCGATGGGCGACTGGTCGACGTGGACGACCTTGTCGACGAGCGCGTCGCCGTCCACGCGCGTGTGCCGTCCGGGGACGGCCCTCGCGCCGTTCAGCTCGCGGGCGAGGTGGGTGTAGAGGATGTCGTTGACCAGCGTGGACTTGCCCGAGCCGGAGACACCGGTGACGGCCGTCAGCACGCCGAGCGGGAAGGACACGTCGATGTCCTGGAGGTTGTTCTCCCGGGCCCCGCGCACCGTCAGCTGCCGGTCCAGGTCCACCGGGCGGCGCTCGAAGGGCGTGGCGATGGCCTTCTTGCCGGACAGGTACTGCCCGGTCATCGACTCCTTGTTGCGCAGCAGCTCCTTGAGGGGACCGCTGTGCACCACCTTGCCGCCGTGCTCGCCCGCTCCCGGGCCGATGTCCACCACCCAGTCGGCGACCTTGATGGTGTCCTCGTCGTGCTCGACGACGATCAGGGTGTTGCCCATGTCCCGCAGGCGGACGAGGGTTTCGATGAGGCGGTGGTTGTCGCGCTGGTGCAGGCCGATGGACGGCTCGTCCAGGACGTAGAGGACGCCGACGAGGCCGGAGCCGATCTGGGTGGCAAGCCGGATGCGCTGGGCCTCGCCGCCGGAGAGGGTGCCCGCGGCGCGGTTGAGCGAGAGGTAGTCCAGGCCGACGTCGACCAGGAACCGCAGCCGCTCGTTGACCTCCTTGAGGACCCGCTCGGCGATCTTCTTCTCGCGGCCGGTGAGCTTCATGTCCCGCAGGAAGTCGGCGCATTCGCTGATCGACATCGCGGCGACCTCGGCGATGGACCGCCCCTGCACGGTGACCGCGAGGACGATCGGCTTGAGCCGGGTGCCCTCGCAGGTGGGGCAGGGCACCTCGCGCATATAGCCCTCGAAGCGCTCCCGGCTGGAGTCGCTCTCCGCCTCGGAGTGCCGCCGCTTGACGAACGGCACCGCGCCCTCGAAGGCCGTGGTGTAGGCGCGCTCACGGCCGTAGCGGTTGCGGTAGCGCACCTCGATCTGCGTCTTGTGGCCGTTGAGGAGCGCCTTCCTGGCCCGCAGCGGCAGCCCCGCCCAGGGGATGTCCGTGCGGAAGCCGAGCTCGTCGGCCAGCGCGCCGACGAGGCGGCTGAAGTAGTCCTTGGTGTGGCCGTGCGACCAGGGGTTGATCGCGCCCTCGTCCAGGGACTTGTCCTCGTCGGGGACGATCAGCTCCGGGTCGACCTCCATCCGGGTGCCGATGCCGGTGCAGTCCGGGCAGGCGCCGAAGGGGGAGTTGAAGGAGAAGGAGCGCGGCTCCAGCTCCTCGAACGACAGGTCGTCGTACGGGCAGTAGAGGTGCTCGGAGTACATCCGCTCGCGCTCGGGGTCGTCGGCGGCGAGGTCGACGAAGTCGAGGATCACCATGCCGCCGGAGAGACCGAGCGCGGTCTCGACCGAGTCGGTGAGCCGGCGCTTGGCGCTGTCCTTGACGGTGAGGCGGTCGACGACCACCTCGATGGTGTGCTTCTCCTGCTTCTTGAGCTTGGGCGGCTCGGAGAGCTGGATCGTCTCGCCGTCGACGCGGGCCCTGCTGTAGCCCTTGGCCTGGAGGTCGGCGAAGAGGTCGACGAACTCCCCCTTGCGCTCGCGCACCAGCGGGGACAGCACCTGGAAGCGGCTGCCCTCGGGCAGCTCCAGCACCTTGTCGACGATGGCCTGCGGCGACTGGCGGGAGATGGGCCTGCCGCACTCGGGGCAGTGCGGCTTGCCGATCCGCGCGAAGAGCAGGCGGAGGTAGTCGTAGACCTCGGTGATGGTGCCGACCGTGGAACGCGGGTTGCGCGAGGTCGACTTCTGGTCGATGGAGACGGCCGGGGACAGACCCTCGATGAAGTCCACATCGGGCTTGTCCATCTGCCCCAGGAACTGCCGTGCGTAGGAGGAGAGCGACTCGACGTAGCGACGCTGCCCCTCGGCGAAGATCGTGTCGAACGCGAGGGACGACTTGCCCGACCCGGAGAGCCCCGTGAACACGATGAGGGAGTCGCGCGGGAGGTCGAGCGAGACGTTCTTGAGGTTGTGCTCGCGAGCGCCACGGACGATGAGACGGTCAGCCACGCCGGTCGGCACCTTTCTTGAGAACGATGGGATGCGTCGCACCCCCGACCCAGGGTATGGGGGGCGCGACGCGGATGTCGGATGCGATGCCACACACGAGCCTATAGCACGCACATTCGAATAATGGCCGGAGTCGATGGACTTCACCCGGACGAGTGGCGGCGCTATCGTCGCCGCATGATTGATCATGTGCACGACCTGGCATCTGTACGTGAGGCAACCAGCCGACTCCTCACCTCGGCCGGGAAACTGGACAACGGCGCGGTCTCCGAAGCGTCACGCCTTCCCGGCTGGACCCGCGGCCACCTGCTGGCCCACCTCGCCCGCAACGCCGACGCCCTGGCCAACGTCCTCCACGGCCGGCCCATGTACGCGAGCGCCGAGGCCCGCGACCAGGACATCGAGAACGGCGCCCCCCGGCCCCTGGACGTCCAGCTCACCGACCTCCGCGAGAGCGCCGCCCGCTTCCTGGCCGCCGTCGAGGCCGACCCCGGCGCCGACTGGACCCGTACCGTCACCCTGCGCAACGGCGTGACCGACACGGCCTCCGCCGTGCCCTTCCGCCGCCTGATCGAGCTCGAACTGCACCACGTCGACCTGGACATCGGCTACGAGCTGGCGGACCTCCCGGAGGAGTTCACCGGCCGCCAGATCACCTACCTCGCGAAGCGCTTCTCCGGCGGCGCCGGACTGCCGCCCGTCACCGTGACGGCGACCGACGGCCGCCAGTGGCACACGGGCGGCACGGAGGGCCCGGCGGTCACCGTCACGGGCACCGCCCCCGCCCTGCTCGGCTGGCTCGCGGGCCGCGGCGACAAGGGGGCGGGCCTGGACACCGGCGGAGCCCCGCTCCCGGCACTCCCCCCGCTGTAGATCGTCGGAAGGAATAGGCTGAAGCCATGACGTACAGCGGAGCGGTGAAGGTCGGCGGCCCGGCGGATGTGCACGAGCTGACCGACCTGATGATCTCGAAGGTCGCGGTCGGGGCGATGAACAACAACGCCTATCTGCTGCGCTGCCGCGCGACGGACGAGCAGTTGCTGATCGACGCCGCCGCCGAGCCGCACACCCTGCTCTCCCTGATCGGGGACAGCGGCATCGCCTCGGTCGTCACGACCCACCGGCACGGCGACCACTGGCAGGCGCTGCGCGAGGTCGTGGACGCCACCGGCGCCCGCACCTACGCGGGCCGCCACGACGCCGAGGGCATCCCCGTGCCGACGGACGTACCGGTCGAGGACGGCGACACGATCCGCGTCGGCCGCGTCGAGCTCACCGCACGCCACCTCGTCGGCCACACCCCGGGCAGCATCGCCCTGGTCTACGACGACCCGCACGGCCACCCGCACCTGTTCACCGGCGACTGCCTCTTCCCGGGCGGCGTCGGCAACACCCACGGCGACCCGAAGGCGTTCGCGCGCCTCCTCGACGACGTCGGGACCAAGCTCTTCGGGCAGCTCCCGGACGAGACCTGGGTCTACCCGGGGCACGGCGCCGACACCACGCTCGGCGCCGAGCGCCCGCACCTCGCGGAGTGGCGCGAACGCGGCTGGTGACACCGGCGCGGCAGCCGCACGGCGACCCGCGCGGGAACACGACCGGTAAGGACCGTCGGCCATGGCCGACGGTCCTTACTCTTTCCCCGGCTCCCGGCCCCCGATTCCCCGGCCCCCCACAGGCCGGACCCCGTTGCGCGGCACGTCACGGCGCGGCTCCGCCGGCCTCCCCGCGCGCCCCCGGCCGCACCCCCGTACGCCCCGTTGCCTGCCGCGTCCGTGGGAAGTTGTGTCCTCCATGCAACGCGACCGTTCCCCGGACGACCGACCACCGGCCATGTTCCGCCTGGCAGCCGCGTCCCTGGCAGGCACCGCCATCGAGTTCTACGACTTCTTCGCCTACGGCACCGCGGCGGCCCTCGTTCTCGGGCCGCTGTACTTCCCCACGGTCTCCCCGCTCGTCGGCACACTCGCGGCCTTCGGCACCTTCGGCGCCGGGTTCGTCGCCCGCCCGCTCGGTTCCGTGTTCTTCGGGCACATCGGCGACCGGCGGGGCCGCCGCCCCGTCCTCATCATGTCCCTGCTGCTCACCGGCCTCGCGACCGTCGCGGTCGGCCTCGTTCCCGGCTACGGCAGCATCGGCGTCGCCGCGCCGTGCCTGCTGGTCGTGCTGCGGTTCGCCCAGGGCTTCGGGCTGGGCGGCGAGTGGGGCGGCGCGGTGCTGCTGACCGCCGAGCACGCCCCCGCGGGCAGGCGCGCCCTATGGGCGAGCGTGCCCCAGATCGGCCCGCCCGTGGGCTTCCTCCTCGCCAACGGTCTGACGCTCACGCTGTCGGCCACGCTCTCCGACGCGGATTTCCTGTCGTGGGGCTGGCGGGTCCCGTTCTGGTTCGCCGGTGTGCTGGCGGTCGGCGGGCTGCTGCTGCGCGTCCGGCTGTCCGAGACCCCGCAGTTCCGTGCGCTGGCGGACCGCGGCGACCGGGCGGAGCTGCCCTTCGCCGAGGTCGTGCGCGACCACTGGCGGCTCGTCCTGCTCACCGCGGGCGGGCTGACCGTCGCGTACGCCGTCTACTACACGATCACCACGTGGTCCCTCGCGTACGCCACCGACCGGCTCGGCGTCGACCGGACCGTCATGCTCGGCTGCATCATGGCGGCGGTCAGCGTGTCGGGGGTGGTCACCCCGGTGTTCGCCCTCCTGGGCGACCGTTACGGGCGCCGCCCGCTGTGCCTCGCGGGCTGCCTCGCCGTGGCGCTGTGGATGGTCCCGCTGATCGCCCTGCTGTACACGGGGCGGCCGGTGTGGATGGTGCTCGGCTTCGTGGTCGCGACGCTGGCGTTCACGGCCATGTTCGCCGTCATCGCGGCCTATCTCCCCGAGCTGTACGAGCCCCGGGTGCGCTGCACGGGCGCGGCCGTGGGCTACAACCTCGCCGGGGTGCTGGGCGGCGCCGTCACCCCGCTCGTCGCGACGGCGGTGGCCCGCGGCGAGGGCCCGCCCTGGGGGGTGGCGGCCTATCTGACCGCCCTCGCGCTGCTCAGCCTGGGCTGTTTCGCGCTGCTGCCGGAGACGCGCCCGGCGACCGGCCCGGAGCCGGTCGCCGAGGGCGCGCCCGCCTGACGGGAGCGGGCGGGCCGCCGGGGCTCAGACCCGCGCGGCGTCGTCGCCGGCGGCGACGGCCTCGGCGGCCGCCTGCTTCTTCGAGGCGCGGAGGCTGGTGACCGTGGTGACGACCAGCACCGCGCAGATGACGCCGAGCGAGACCGGGATGCTGATCTCGGGGACCCCGACGCCGTTCTCGTGCAGCGCGTGCAGCACGAGCTTGACGCCGATGAAGCCGAGGATCACCGACAGGCCGTACGAGAGGTGGACCAGCTTCTTCAGCAGCCCGCCGATCAGGAAGTACAGCTGCCGCAGGCCCATGAGGGCGAAGGCGTTGGCCGTGAAGACGATGTACGGGTCCTGGGTGAGGCCGAAGATCGCCGGGATGGAGTCGAGGGCGAAGAGCACGTCGGTGGTGCCGATCGCCAGCATGACGATGAGCATCGGCGTCAGCAGGCGCTTGCCGTTCTCGACGACGAACAGCTTGGTGCCGTGGTAGCGGTCGGTCGAGGGGAAGCGCTTCTCGACCATCTTGAGGAAGCGGTTCTCCTCGAACTCCTCCTCTTCCTCATCGGCCCGCGCCTCCTGGATGAGCTTCCAGGCGGTCCAGATGAGGAAGGCGCCGAAGATGTAGAAGACCCAGGAGAAGTTGGCGATGATCGCCGCGCCGGCGCCGATGAAGACGGCGCGCAGGACGAGGGCGATGAGCACGCCGACCATGAGGACGCGCTGCTGGTAGATCGTCGGCACCGCGAACTTCGCCATGATCAGGACGAAGACGAAGAGGTTGTCGACGCTCAGCGACTTCTCGGTGATGAAGCCCGCGAAGAACTCGCCCGCCGGCTGTCCGCCGCCGAAGACCAGCAGTCCGAGCCCGAACAGCCCGGCCAGGGCCACCCAGACGACCGTCCAGATCCCGGCTTCCTTGAGGGAGACCTCGTGCGGTTTACGGCCGCCGATGAAGAAGTCGGCGGCCACGAGGGCGCACAGACCGAGAATGGTCAGCACCCACAGGGTCAAGGAGACGTCCACTCGTCCTCCGGCATGTCGTACGGCAACTGGTCAGCGTCGTCGCTGCCGGAGGAGCCCACGGGCGCACCGCGGTCCGCCTCCGTACCAAAAACAGTACAGGAAACCCCAAGTAACGGTAAAGAAAACACCAAAAGTGCAGGTCAGATGTCGTATGCCTGACGTGCTTGGCCCACCCGCCGGAGCACCTGCCGCAGCACGTCGCTCCCCTGCGGCACCCTCGACGGCTCGTACGTCCAGGCGTGCCCGACCCACGGGTCGGCGAGGTGGTCGTCGGTGACCGGGGGGACCCTCAGCAGGGCGCGCCACAGCGGGTCGAGCACCGGTCCGTACGCCCGCGCGTCGGCACGGTCGGCGACCATCATCAGGTGCACCCCGACGGACGGCCCCTCGTCCACGAGGTAGCGCAGTTGAGTCACGGCCCGGTCGTCGAAACCGTGCGGGAAGTCGTTGACGAGCAGCAGTTGCTCCCCGGTGTCGAGGTCGGGCGGGAGGGAGTCCGTGGCGCCGCTGCGGACCGCCATCTGCACCAGGTCGACGTGCCGCGTCAGCCGGTCCAGCAGCGCGGACACGCCCTTGGCCCCGGCGGCGGGCGGCTCGCGCAGCGCCCCGGACCGCAGCAGCGGCGCGAGCGCCTCCCCGGCCGCCCCCGCCGGGTCGACGACGTGCACCGTGAAGTCGCCGACCGGGTGGACGGCCAGCAGCCGGGCGGCATGGGCGACCGCGGTGTCCATCGCGAGCCCGCGCAGCTCCGCCGCGTCCACCGGGCCGGCCCCCGGGCCGCCGGACGGCCGTCCGCTGTCGATCCACAGCCCGCGCTCCAGCGGCAGCCGCACCAGCAGCGGAATCCGCAGCTCCGGGCGCTCCGGCAGGTGCAGATCGCCCAGGCGCAGCGCCATGGGCCGCTCCAGCGGGATCTGGTACCCGTGCCAGGCGGGGCTGTCCCAGCGGGCGAAGGCGGGCGGCAGGGCGTGCTCGACGACCTCGGACTCCGCCTCCAGCCGGTCGAGATCCCGGTCGAGGACGGTGCGGGCCCGCCCGACCAGGTCGTCCCGCCTGGCATGCGCCTCCGCGCCGGCGGCCTCCGCACCGGGGCCGACGCGGTTCCGCGGGTCGGAGAGCACCTCGTCCAGCTCGCGCTCCAGGCGGGACTCCGCGAAGTCGGCCGCGCTCCGGTACGCGGCCGCGGAACGGGCCAGATCCTCGAACATGCCCCAGACCTGGTTGTAGAGCCGCTCGTCCATCGTCCAGCCGGTGGCGTCACCGGCCACGGGCGGCGCGGGCCGGTCCGGCTCCGGCGCTTCCGCCTGGGGTTCCGCCCGCTGTTCCGCCCGCGGTTCCATGGGCGGAAGGGCGGCGGCCGGTCCGGGCGCCCGGGTCCGGCCGGGGTGCAGATAGCTGACGGGGCCGCCGGGGGACGTGGGCGGCGGGCCGGCCGCGGCCGGTGCCGTACGGGCTCCGCCGTCACCGTGCTCGGGCGCCGGCGGCCGGGTCGTGCTCTTCGTGACGGCCGCGTTGATCGCGGCCGCCGTCGCCGCCGCGCCCTCCAGCCCCTGGTCGCGCAGCATCGCGACGAGGCCGCCCGCGTAACCCTGGCCGACGGCGCGCACCTTCCAGGCGCCCTGCCTGCGGTACAGCTCCAGGGCGACGACCGCCGACTCGGCGTCGAGGCCGGTGATGGTGTAGCCCGCGATGCCGGTGCCGTCCGGCCCGGTGACGGCGACGGACGGGGCGGCCACGGCGCCGAAGCGGTCCGGGCCGTCCACGCCGTCCGGAAGGGCGAGCAGCACGTTGACGCGGTGCACGGACTCCGGGAGGGCCGCCAGGTCGACGGCCAGCCGATGGTCGGCGGCCGCCCGCCGGGGCACCTCCAGGCCGGGCAGCAGGGGCGAGGCGGGGTGCGCGACGCTCTCCGCGCCCGCCACCCTGCCGTCGGCGCCGCCGAGCGTGGCGCCCGCCACGACCGCGACGGCCGCCGAGACCCGGATCTCCAGCCGGCTGTCCGGCAGTGGATGGTTCTGGCCCCGCACCAGCTCGGCGGTCATGCGCTCGCTTCCCCCTCGTGAAGGTGTGCCCCGGGCCCGGCGGCTCCCCGCGGACCCGGCAGGATCACAGGCTCGGCAGGATCGCCGGCATGAGGTCCTGGAAGGTCCGGCCGTTGGACGGCGTACCGATCGCGGTCATCTGCCAGCCCGCGCCCGCGCGGTGCACCTTGGCCATGATCTGCGCGGTGTACGGGCCGCCGCCGTCGAGGGTGTAGCGCGCCAGTTCCTGGCCGGTGGTCTCGTCGACCAGGCGGCAGAACGCGTTCTTCACCTCGGCGAAGGTCTGGCCGGTGAACGAGTTCACCGTGAACACGATCTGGTCGACGTGCACGGGAACGCGCTGGAGGTCGACGAGGATCGCCTCGTCGTCGCCGCCCTGGCCCGCGCCGCCGACGAGGTTGTCCCCGGTGTGCCGGACCGAGCCGTCGTCGCTGACCAGATGACGGAAGAAGACGACGTCCACCGGCTGGTCACCGGCGAAGAGCACCGCCGAGGCGTCGAGGTCGATCTCCTTGGTGCGCGACCCGAACAGTCCGCGGCGGGGAGCGGACTGCCAGCCCAGCCCCATCCGCACCGCGGTCAGGGTGCCCCCGTCGGCCTTCTGCAGGCTGATGCCCTGACCCTTGGACAAGTTGACTGTCACGCGCAGTCCCT
Organism: Streptomyces sp. NPDC002537; assembly: GCF_053594975.1. Taxonomy (NCBI): domain Bacteria; kingdom Bacillati; phylum Actinomycetota; class Actinomycetes; order Kitasatosporales; family Streptomycetaceae; genus Streptomyces; species Streptomyces sp. NPDC002537. The sequence goes on along the minus strand of NZ_JBSFWT010000004.1, from coordinate 107,023 downwards.
TCTCGTGACGTTCGTTCCCCGTGGCCGCGCGTCCGCACGGCCTCCACGACCGACCCTAAGCAGAGCCGCGGACGCCTCCCGCACCCGGGCGGGCTTTTGTGGCGGTCCTGCGACAATCCACCCCACCCGCCCCCGGGCCCGGTACGGTGCCCGCCGTCAGGCGAGCCCGGCCTCCTTCATCTGCCGCAGCTCCTTCTTCAGTTCGCCCACCTCGTCGCGCAGCCGGGCGGCGATCTCGAACTGGAGCTCCGCGGCGGCGGCCCGCATACGGTCCGTCATCTCCTCGATCTGCTCGGCGAGTTCGGCGGCGGGGCGGTCCGTCGCCACCACGGCCTTGGCCTTGGTCTTCCCCTTGCCCTTCGCACCGGCCTTGCCCGAGGACGCCGCGGGGACCGGGGCCCTGCCCTTCTTCTGGTCCTTGCGGTACTCCGTGCCCAGCAGTTCCTGGGTGTCGATCTCCTCCCGGGCGAGGGAGGCCACGATGTCGCCGATCTTCTTCCGCAGCGGCTGCGGGTCGATGCCCCGCTCCTTGTTGTACGCGACCTGCTTCTCGCGGCGGCGGTTGGTCTCCTCGATGGCCTTCTCCATCGCCGGGGTGACCCGGTCCGCGTACATGTGGACCTGGCCGGAGACGTTGCGCGCGGCACGGCCGATGGTCTGGATCAGCGAGGTCCCCGACCGGAGGAAGCCCTCCTTGTCGGCGTCGAGGATGGCGACCAGCGACACCTCCGGCAGGTCGAGACCCTCACGCAGCAGGTTGATGCCGACCAGGACGTCGTACTCGCCGGCACGCAGCTCCCGGAGCAGTTCGACGCGGCGCAGCGTGTCGACGTCGCTGTGCAGATAGCGCACCTGGATGCCCAGCTCCAGGAAGTAGTCGGTGAGGTCCTCCGCCATCTTCTTGGTGAGGGTGGTGACCAGGACGCGCTCGTCCTTCTCGGTACGCTTGCGGATCTCGTGCACCAGGTCGTCGATCTGCCCCTCGGTCGGCTTGACGACGACCTCGGGGTCGACCAGGCCGGTGGGGCGGATGATCTGCTCGACGAAGCCGTCGGAGCGCGACAGCTCGTACTTCCCGGGCGTCGCCGAGAGGTAGACGGTCTGCCCGATGCGCTCCACGAACTCCTCCCACTTCAGCGGCCGGTTGTCCATGGCCGACGGCAGCCGGAAGCCGTGCTCGACGAGCGTGCGCTTGCGGGAGGCGTCCCCCTCGTACATCGCGCCGATCTGCGGGACGGTGACGTGCGACTCGTCGATGACGAGGAGGAAGTCCTCGGGGAAGTAGTCGAGCAGGGTGTTGGGCGGGGAGCCGGGCTCGCGGTCGTCCATGTGCAGCGAGTAGTTCTCGATGCCGGAGCAGGAGCCGATCTGCCGCATCATCTCGATGTCGTACGTGGTGCGCATCCGGAGCCGCTGCGCCTCCAGGAGCTTGCCCTGCTTCTCCATGCGGGCGAGGGTCTCGTCCAGCTCGCGCTCGATCCCCGCGATGGCCTTCTCCATGCGCTCGGCGCCGGCGATGTAGTGGCTGGCGGGGAAGACGTACAGCTCCCGGTCGTCGGAGATGACCTCGCCGGTGAGCGGGTGGAGCGTGGAGAGTGCCTCGATCTCGTCGCCGAACATCTCGATCCGGACGGCGAGTTCCTCGTAGACCGGGAAGATCTCGATCGTGTCGCCGCGCACCCGGAAGGTGCCGCGGGTGAAGGCCAGGTCGTTGCGGGTGTACTGGATCTCCACGAAGCGGCGCAGCAGCTGGTCCCGGTCGATCTCCTCGCCGACCTTGAGGGGCACCATCCGGTCGACGTACTCCTGCGGCGTACCGAGGCCGTAGATGCAGGACACCGAGGCGACGACGACCACGTCACGCCGGGTGAGCAGCGAGTTCGTCGCCGAGTGGCGGAGCCGCTCGACCTCCTCGTTGATCGAGGAGTCCTTCTCGATGTAGGTGTCCGACTGGGGGACGTACGCCTCGGGCTGGTAGTAGTCGTAGTACGAGACGAAGTACTCGACCGCGTTGTTCGGCAGGAGCTCGCGGAACTCGTTCGCGAGCTGGGCCGCGAGGGTCTTGTTGGGCGCCATCACCAGGGTCGGCCGCTGGAGCTTCTCGATCATCCACGCGGTGGTCGCCGACTTGCCGGTGCCGGTCGCGCCGAGCAGGACGACATCCTTCTCGCCCGCGCGGATGCGCCGCTCCAGGTCGGCGATGGCCGTCGGCTGGTCACCACTGGGCTGGAAGGGGCTGACGACCTCGAAAGGCGCCACCTTGCGTTCGATCTTCGATACGGGCCGCATGGCACCACCGTACGGCGCACCACTGACAACGGCCGCCCGCCGGCGCCGCCACCCGCTTTCCCGGGCCGGCGGGCGGCGCGGAACGGTATGGGGGACCGTGGAGCCTGTGTACCTGCCCCGGCATGATCGCGTATTCGTTGGCTGTCCGCACCGTCCCGTACGCCGGGGGCCGGCCCGCCGCCGCGCGCCCGCGGGGACCGGTGACCCATGCCGCGAGGAGCCCGTATGCGCGTCCGTTCCGTCCCTGCCGTGACCGGTGTGTTCCTCGGGCTGGCGGCGCTCCTGCTCGCGACGACGCCCGCGCGGGCCGACGAGGGGGCCCGGGTGCCCGTCACCATCGGTCACCGGGGCGTCCCTGTGCGGGCCCCGGAGAACACCCTGGCCTCGATCGACCGGGCCGCCGGGCTCGGCGTCCGCTGGGTGGAGAACGACGTCCAGCGCACCAAGGACGGGGCCCTGGTCGTCGTGCACGACACCACGCTGGAGCGCACGACCGACGTCAGACGGCGCTTCCCGGGCCGCGCGCCCTGGAAGGTCGCGGACTTCACCCTCGCCGAGATCGAGAAACTCGACGCGGGGAGCTGGTTCGACCGCCGGTTCGCCGGGGAGCGGGTGCCGACGCTCGGGCGCTACCTCGGCCGGGTCGACCACAACCACCAGCGGCTGCTGCTGGAGGTCAAGGCCCCCGAGCTCTATCCGGGCATCGAACGGCAGCTGGTCGCCGAGCTGCGGCGCGCCGGGTGGCTCGACGCGCCGCACGTCCGGAACGGCCTGGTCGTCCAGAGCTTCAGCGTGGGCTCCCTGCGCACGTTCCACGGACTGCGCCCGGACGTGAAGACGGGCTTCCTGGGCGCGCCGAGAGCCGGGCAGCTGCGCGCGTACGCGGCGTTCGCCGACCAGATCAACCCGAGCCAGCGGGGCGTCACCGCCGCCTGGGTCCGCGCCGTGCACGCGGTTCGGGGACCGCACGGGAGGCCGCTGGAGGTCTCCGCGTGGACCGTCGACGACGGCGACCGGGCCGTCGCGCTCGCCCGGATGGGAGTGGACGCCGTCATCAGCAACGCCCCGCAGGTCGTCGAGGCCGCGCTGGCCGACGAGGAGGACTACGCGACGCCGGGGCTGCCGCTCTCCTTCCTGGGCACCCTGGACTTCCTCTGAGCGGGCCCGGCGAGGTCGGCGGAGCGCTTGGCGCCCCTGCCCGCGAGCCATGGAGATGGCGTGAAACGCCCGTGGCCCGTGTGACGCGAACGCCCTAGGCTGGACGGCGTGACGGACGTGGAGCGGCCGGGCCCGCAGCCCGGAGCACGGGACTGGGCCTGGACGACGGTGGAGGTCTCCATCGGCCCCCTGGGCCTCGCGGCGACGGCGGACGGACTCCTCGAAGTCGACTTCCGTGCCGACGGGAAGCGGGCGGCGGAGACCGTCGACCGGCTCACCCGCCGCCTCGGCACCGGCCCCGCGCCCGGCCCCTCCCGCGCGCACGACCTCCTCGCCGAGGCGTCCGCCGAGCTGGAGGCGTACTTCGCGGGCCGCCGGGAGACCTTCTCCGTCCCCCTGGACTGGTCGCTGACCTCCGGATTCAACCGGCGCGTGCTGCGCGAACTGGCCGACCGCGTCCCGTACGGCAAGGTCGTCAGCTATCAGGACCTCGCCGACCGCGTCGGCGAACCCGGTGCCGCGCGTGCCGTGGGCACGGCGATGGGCAGCAACCCCCTGCCGGTCGTGGTGCCGTGCCACCGCGTCATCGAGAGCAACGGCGGCCTGGGCGGATTCGGCAGTGGTCTGGAGATCAAACGGGCTCTGCTGTCCCTCGAAGGAGTGCTTCCCGAACCGCTCTTCTAGCCACCGCCGGGCGGCCGCTACGTCTTCGCGGCCGCCCGCTCCGGCACCTCCCACCGCGGCGGCGACGGGTGGATGCTGGTAGCAGGAGATGTTGTGCGATGCGTACCGGCAATGAACCCATGACCGCCCGGAGCCCGCTGCGGCTGCGGTGCGGGCTCGCCGCGTGGGGGCTCGCGTGGGCGATCGGCGGGACGGTGCTGTTCGTCCTGGCCGGGCACCCGGGGTGGGCGATCGCCTGCGGGGTGCTCGTCGTCATGACGGCCGTCGATCTCGCGGTGGTCATCCGGCGGATACGGCAGGGACCGCACTTCCAGCCGGGCCGGGACGTGCCACCGTACGAACCGGTGCGACGCGACCGCAGGCCGTAACGGGCCGGCTCGCCACCGGGAGGCCGCAGTCCGCGCCGGAGATCCCGGCGAGCTCGCCGACGATCCGGAGCGATACCGGGAGCGCTCCGCTGGAAGTGCGGTTATTCGGCTGCGGGCCGTCGGTGGCCGGTCGCGCCCACGCGGCGGAGCCGCAGATCGACGCTTCCCCGCGCCCCTTTGGGACGCGGGGAACGGCGGTCACGGCGTTTGCTCGTTCCGGGCGGCGAGGAGACGGCGGGCCTCGGCCATGTGCCGCTCGCGGTCGGCGGCGGGCATCCGGCGCCATTCGGCATGGGCGGCCCGCACCCGTTCGGTGAGCGCGGTGGCGTACGGGCCGACGCGCAGGGCTTCCCGGAGGCCGGTCCGGCCGGAGAGGATGTCGCGCGCCATTTCCTGGAGCACTTCCCCCGCGCCGCCTTTCGCCATGGCCTGGAGGGCCTCGCGAACGGCGCGCGCCTGCGCCCGGTCGCGGCCGGGGGTCAGGAATTCCTCGTAGCCGACTTCCCGTTCACCCACGCTGTTCACCCATGTCCTGTCGCCCCCGACCGGATCGCCGCGTGGCCGGGATAGGCGGGCGGCTGCGGAAAGCCTTGCAGTACGCTCGCCAATTCGGCGCCGACGTCCGCCAATTGCCCGTACACGGCGTCGATCCTCAATTGCAGCGTGTTGACCGTCTCGGTCACCTCGGCCCAGAGTTCGCAGATCCGCAGGACCTCGGTGGCCGCCAGGCCGTAGCCGACGCCCGCGCCCCAGCCCGTCCACGCCGTGGCCGAACCGGCCGCCCAGGCGATCGCGGCGGTCGCCGCGGCATCGCCGATCAGGCCCATGAGCTGGGCCACGGCCTCGCCCGTCAGGGAGACGCCGTGGGCCGCCACCAGATACTCCCGGTGCATGCACTCCAGCGAACTCTTGATGTCGCGGAGCCGTCCGCAAAGAGAGGTGAAATAGGCGGCCGCGGCGGTGCCGCCCTCGCCCTGCCACGCCTCGCCCAGCGCGCGGTTGCCGGACTCGACATTGGTCGCGAGTCCCTCGCAGAACGCGGCGAGACGGTCCCAGGTCTCGGCACTCCGCGCGTAGGCCTCCCAGTCCCCGGCGAAGTATTTCCTGCCTTCCTCCAAAGGGTCGAAGGAAAGCGCGAAATCCAGCACCTCGGACACCCAGAACGACGGGCTGATCAGATCCCCGGCGTCATTGAGCGTGTCGATCGGGGAGGCGAAACCCTCGGGTTCGCGCGGGGGCTTCAGCTGATCGGTGGGCCGCACCACGTCCTTGAAATCCGCGGCCTTGAAGCCCACGTCCTTGAAATCCGCGGCCTTGAAATCCGCGCCGCCGTCCGTCACTGCCGCGCCTTCAGCTCGGCGGCACGCATACGGGAAGCCTCCCGCAGGTCCGACGCCCGGTAATGGCCAGCCGAGGCGTCGACGTCGTCGGCCGACGCCCGCAGGGAGGTTTCGAGCCGCTCCATGGCGGTCGTCACGGTGTCGGCCAGCTCGCCGTGCAGGTCGATGATCCGCGTCAGCAGGCCCTGTTCCGCGGCCGTGACGGTGCCGTACCGCCGTACGTAGCCGCGCGCCTCGGCGGTGTCGTCCGCGGCCCGGCGCAGCAGGTCCGCGAAGTCGTGCAGTGCCGTCGCGGGTACAGATAACACCATGTGGAGGGTTCGCTTCCGTCGCCGGTGGTCAACGCGGCCGCATGCTAGCGCAGTCACGGACCCCGCCGCGGAACTCCCTCACCCGAAAGGGGAGTTGTCCTCCTACCCGGCCGACCGCTCCCGCAGCCGGGCCCAGACCTTCTCGGCCTGGGGGGCCAGCGCCTCCAGCGGGCCGTCGTTGTCGATGACGAAGTCGGCCACGGCCAGGCGCTGTTCGCGCGTCGCCTGCGCGGCCATCCGCGCGTGCGCCTCCTCGGGCCGCATGCCGCGCAGCCGTACGAGCCGGTCGAGGCGGGTCTCCGTGCCGGCGTCGACGACGACGACCAGGTCGTAGAGGGGCGCCAGGCCGTTCTCGACGAGGAGGGGCACATCGTGGACGACGACCGCGTCGGGTGCGGCCGCCGCCGACAGCTCGGCGGAGCGTGCCCGCACGAGCGGGTGGACGATGGCGTTGAGGGCGGCGAGCCGGTCCGGGTCGGCGAAGACCAGCGAGCCCAGCCGGGCCCGGTCGAGCGCGCCCTCGGGCGTCAGGATCCCGTCCCCGAACTCGGCGACGACCGCCGCCAGCCCCGGCGTGTCCGGCTCGACCACTTCCCGCGCGATCCGGTCGGAGTCCACGACCACCGCCCCGTACGAGGCGAACAGCCGTGACACCTCGCTCTTGCCCGCGCCGATTCCACCCGTGAGACCCACCGTCACCATGGACCCCACGGTAGCGGGCGGTGGTTCAGTGGCCGCCGTCGCCCTCCCGGTCGGCGAGGAAGCGCTCGAATTCGGCGCCGAGTTCATCGGCCGACGGCAGCTCGACGGGCTCGGCGACGAGGTTGCCGCGCGTCTCCGAACCGGCCACCGCGTCGTACTGGTGCTCAAGACCGCGCACCAGGGCGACGAGCTCCTCGTCCCCCTCGGCGATCTGCCGCTCGATCTCCTCCTGCGTGCGCAGCGCCTCGGTGCGCAGCGCGTGCGCGGTGTTCGGCAGGACGAGGCCCGTGGCCGCGGTGATCGCCTCCAGGGCGGTCAGGGCGGCGTCGGGGTACGGCGAGCGGGCCACGTAGTGCGGGACGTGCGTGGCGACGCCGAGGACGTCGTGGCCCGCCTCGGCGAGCCGGTACTCGACGAGCGCCTCGGCGCTGCCGGGCACCTGCGCCTCGTCGAAGTAGCCGCGGTGACCGGGCATCAGGTCGATGCGGTTGCCGTGCGGGGTGATGCCGACCGGCCGGGTGTGCGGCACGCCCATGGGGATGCCGTGGAAGTTGACGGACAGCCGTACGCCGAGCCGCTCCACCAACTGCCGTACGGCGGCGGCGAAGCGCTCCCACTCCACGTCCGGCTCGGGGCCGGAGAGCAGCAGGAAGGGGGCCCCGGTGGCGTCCTGCACCAGCCGCAGCTCGATCTTCGGGGCCTCGTAGGCGCTCCAGCGGTCGCGCTGGAAGGTGAGCAGGGGGCGGCGTGCCCGGTAGTCGACGAGCCGGTCGTGGTCGAAGCGGGCGACGACCTGGTGCGGCAGGCCGTCCAGCAGCCGGTCGACGATCAGTTCGCCGGTCTCGCCCGCGTCGATGTAACCGTCGAAGTGGTAGAGCATGACCAGGCCCGCCGAGTCCTGGGCCAGAGCCAGGTCGGCTACGGCGAGCCCCTTGGGCTCCCATTCGTACAAACCCTGCGGATCCAACACAGTGACCGCTCCTCCTCATGTTCCGTACGGGGGAACGTCCATGGCGGCCCGGCTCATTCCCGGCGGCCGCATCACGACACAGTACGGACACACTCCGCGGGGCCGTGCGGGCATGAGGAAGGCCCGCTCCCCCGGAGGGGAACGGGCCTTCCTCAGTCAGCTGTCAGCTGTCAGCTGTCGGTCGGAGCCTCAGCTCTGGCCGCCGGCCAGCTTCTCGCGGAGCGCGGCGAGCGCCTCGTCCGACGCCAGGGCGCCGGAGTTGTCGGCCGACTCCGAGGAGTACGAGCCGCCGGAGACGGTGCCACCGGTGGAGGCGGCGGCCGGAGCGGCAGCGCCCTCGGCAGCGGCCTGCTCGTCGGCCTCGCGGGACTTGATGACCTGCGCCTGGTGCTGCTCGAAGCGCTGCTGCGCCTCGGCGTACTGGCGCTCCCACTCCTCGCGCTGCTTCTCGTAGCCCTCGAGCCAGTCGTTGGCCTCGGGGTCGAAGCCCTCGGGGTAGATGTAGTTGCCCTGGTCGTCGTAGGACGCGGCCATGCCGTACAGGGTCGGGTCGAACTCGACCACGGACGGGTCGGCACCGAAGGACTCGTTGGCCTGCTTCAGCGAGAGGCTGATGCGACGGCGCTCGAGGTCGATGTCGATGACCTTGACGAAGATCTCGTCGTTGACCTGGACGACCTGCTCCGGGATCTCCACGTGGCGCTCGGCCAGCTCGGAGATGTGCACCAGGCCCTCGATGCCCTCGTCGACGCGGACGAACGCACCGAACGGAACGAGCTTGGTGACCTTACCCGGGACGACCTGACCGATCTGGTGGGTCCGGGCGAACTGCTGCCACGGGTCTTCCTGCGTCGCCTTGAGGGACAGGGAGACGCGCTCGCGGTCCATGTCGACGTCGAGGACCTCGACGGTGACTTCCTGGCCGACCTCGACAACCTCGGACGGGTGGTCGATGTGCTTCCAGGACAGCTCGGAGACGTGGACGAGACCGTCGACGCCGCCCAGGTCCACGAAGGCACCGAAGTTGACGATGGAGGAGACGACGCCGGAGCGCACCTGACCCTTCTGCAGGGTGGTGAGGAAGGTCTGACGGACCTCGCTCTGGGTCTGCTCCAGCCAGGCACGGCGGGACAGGACCACGTTGTTGCGGTTCTTGTCCAGCTCGATGATCTTGGCCTCGAGCTCCTTGCCCACGTAGGGCTGGAGGTCGCGGACACGACGCATCTCGACCAGGGAGGCCGGGAGGAAGCCGCGGAGGCCGATGTCGAGGATGAGACCACCCTTGACGACCTCGATGACGGTACCGGTGACGATCCCGTCCTCTTCCTTGATCTTCTCGATGGTGCCCCAGGCGCGCTCGTACTGGGCGCGCTTCTTCGAGAGGATCAGGCGGCCTTCCTTGTCCTCCTTCTGGAGAACCAGGGCCTCGATCTCGTCGCCGACCTTGACGACCTCGTTCGGGTCGACGTCGTGCTTGATCGAGAGCTCGCGGGAGGGGATGACACCCTCGGTCTTGTAACCGATGTCGAGCAGGACCTCGTCCCGGTCGACCTTCACGATGACGCCGTCGACGATGTCGCCGTCGTTGAAGTACTTGATCGTCTCGTCGATCGCGGCGAGGAAGGCTTCCTCGTTACCGATGTCGTTGACCGCAACCTGCGGGGTGGTGGCGGTGGTCTCGGTGCTGCTCGTCATGTGGGTAAAGGCTCCGGTACGGACAGTGAGTCGTAGGTACTGCTACGCCGAGAACCCGTATCGCACCGCCGAAGCCGGACAGCCTTGGAGGCGCACCTTCCGAAAGCCCCAGAAGGTCCGAAGACCCCTGAAGGCTCCCGAAGAAGATCGAAAGCGCCTCGACAACCGAGGGGACATACAACAAGTGCGAGCGCGACCTGCTATGTCTGAGGAGCGCAGGCCCGCAGCGCAACTTGTAGCATACGGGGGCAGCGAGGCACGGTCAATGCGCGAAGACGCCCAGCCGGGACGAAACCCTCATATCGGGCACAACTTCTGTTTTGCGAGGCCACGAGGGCCCCGCCGCACCCCGTAGCTTTACGCTCAGGCGTCGAACGAACGCACAGAAGATACGACGAACCCTGATGAACACTACTGCCGAGGGCACGACGGTCTAAATGATCCAAGAGTACGAGCCGGAAGCGACCCGACGGGCGACCGGCGAAGCGGAGAGCAGCCGGGCCAGCCGCGGCTGGTGGGACCGCAACGCCGACGAGTACCAGAACGAGCACGGCGCCTTCCTCGGCGACGACCGCTTCGTCTGGGGGCCGGAGGGGCTGGACGAGGCCGACGCCGCACTGCTGGGACCCGCGAGCGGGCTCAAGGGACGCGACGTGCTGGAGATCGGCGCGGGCGCCGCGCAGTGCTCGCGCTGGCTCGCGGCGCAGGGCGCCCGGCCCGTGGCCCTCGACCTCTCCCACCGCCAGCTCCAGCACGCCCTGCGGATCGGCGACGACGTGCCGCTGGTGGAGGCCGACGCGGGCGCGCTGCCCTTCGCGGACGGCTCCTTCGACCTGGCGTGCTCCGCCTACGGCGCGGTGCCGTTCGTCGCGGACCCGGTGCGGGTGATGCGCGAGGTGCACCGGGTGCTGCGGCCCGGGGGCCGCTGGGTCTTCTCGGTCACGCACCCCGTCCGGTGGGCGTTCCCGGACGAGCCGGGGCCGGAGGGACTGTCCGTCGCCGCCTCCTATTTCGACCGCACGCCCTACGTCGAACAGGACGAGGCCGGGCGGGCCGTCTATGTGGAGCACCACCGCACGATCGGCGACCGCGTGCGCGACGTGGTCGCGGGCGGCTTCCGGCTGGTCGACCTGGTCGAGCCGGAGTGGCCGGCCTGGAACACCCAGGAGTGGGGCGGCTGGTCCCCCCTCCGCGGCAACCTCATCCCGGGCACGGCGATCTTCGTCTGCGAACGGGACTGAACCACGCACCGGTCCACGCACCGGTCCACGAAGGCGGAACCCCGGGGCACCCGCCGGCCTGAGCGAGACTGGAGCGCGTGATCCACACCGACGCCCTCGACCGGCTGCCCGTCCGCGCCGCCCTGCCCGCCCTCACCGAGGCGCTCGAAGGCCACGGCGCGGCCGTCCTGTGCGCGCCCCCCGGCACCGGCAAGACGACGCTGGTCCCCCTGGTCCTAGCCGGTCTCGTGGGGGGCGGCGCGCCACGGCGGCGCGTCCTCGTCGCCGAACCCCGGCGGATCGCCGCGCGGGCCGCCGCCCGCCGCATGGCATGGCTGCTGGGCGAGTCCGTCGGCGACCGGGTCGGCTTCACCGTGCGCGGCGAGCGGAAGGCCGGGCCCGGCACCGTCGTCGAGGTGGTCACCACGGGTGTGCTGCTGCAGCGGCTCCAGCGCGACCCGGAGCTGGCGGGCGTCGACGCGGTCGTCCTCGACGAGTGCCACGAACGGCACCTGGACGCCGACACGGCCGCCGCCTTCCTCCTGGACGTACGGTCCGCGCTCCGGCCCGAACTGCGGCTGGTCGCGGCGTCCGCGACCACCGACGCCGAGGGCTGGGCACGGCTGCTGGGCGACGCCCCCGTGGTGGAGGCGCGGGGCACCTCGCACCCGGTGGAGGTCGTATGGGCCCCGCCCCGGCGCCCGGTCCGGCCGCCGCACGGGATGCGGGTGGACCCCGCCCTGCTGGAGCACGTCGCGGACGTGGTGCGGCAGGCCCTGCGGGAGCGCCAGGGGGATGTCCTGTGCTTCCTGCCGGGCGTCGGCGAGATCGCGCGGGTGGCCGGGCGGCTGGGCGGGCCGGAGACGCTGGGCGCCGAGGTACTCCAGGTGCACGGGCGCGCCCCGGCCGCCGTGCAGGACGCGGTGCTGGCGGGCGGCTCGGGGACGCGCCGGGTCGTCCTGGCGACCGCGGTCGCCGAGTCCAGCCTGACCGTCCCGGGCGTGCGCGTCGTGGTCGACGCGGGCCTGGCCCGCGAGCCGCGCACGGACCACGCGCGCGGGCTGAGCGCCCTCACGACCGTACGGGCGTCCCGGGCCAGTGCCCGGCAGCGGGCGGGCCGGGCGGGGCGCGAGGCGCCGGGCACGGTGTACCGCTGCTGGACGGAGGCCGACGACACCCGCCTCCCCCGCTTCCCGGCGGCGGAGATCACGGTCGCCGACCTGACGGCGTTCGCCCTGCAGGCCGCGTGCTGGGGCGACCCCGACGCGTCCGGGCTCGCGCTGCTCGACCCGCCGCCCGCCGGGGCCATGGCCGCGGCGCGCGACGTCCTCACGGCCACCGGGGCGGTCACCGCCGACGGCCGGGCCACCGACCGGGGCCGCCGCATGGCCCGGCTCGGCCTGCACCCCCGGCTGGCGCGCGCCCTGCTGGACGGCGCGCACGAGGTGGGCGCGCGCCGGGCCGCCGAGGCCGTGGCCCTGCTGAGCGAGGAACCGCCGCGCGACTACGGCGACGACCTGGCCGCCGCCTGGCGCGCGGCACGGCGCGGCGGCGACGCGTACGCCACCCGCTGGCGCGCGGAGGCCCGCAGGCTGGAGAGCGCGGTACGGGGGGCGGCCGGGGCCGACGGCACCGCGTCCGCGCGGGGCGACGACGCCGTCGCCGGGCTCGTCGCCGCGCTCGCCTTCCCCGAACGCGTCGCGCGGGCGCGCGGCGAGGGCGCGTACCTCATGGTGTCCGGTACGGGCGCCGAGCTGGGCGACGGTTCGCGGCTGCGCAGCGGCCAGTGGCTGGCGATCGCCGTGGCGGACCGGCCGGTGACGGCCGCGTCGGCGCGGGTGACGCTGGGCGCGCTGATCGACGAGGACACGGCCCGCGCCGCCGCCGGAGCCCTCTTCCGCAAGGGCGAGGAGGTCGGCTGGTCCGAGGAGCGGCGCGACGTGGTGGCGCGGTCGGTCGAGCGCCTGGGCGCGGTGGAACTCGCCGCCCGCCCGCTGACCGCCCCGGACCCCGCGCTCGTGCGCGAGGCCCTCCGCGAGGGGCTGCGGCGGGAGGGGCTGGGGCTGCTCCGCTGGACGCCCGAGGCGACCGGTCTGCGGCAGCGGCTGGCGTTCCTCCACCGCGAACTGGGCGCGCCCTGGCCCGACATGTCGGACGAGGCGCTGCTGACGGGTACGGACGACTGGCTGGGCTGGGATCTCGACCGCGCCCGGAAGCGGGCCGACCTGGAGCGGCTGGACGCGGGCAAGGCGCTGGAGCGGCTGCTCCCTTGGGCGTCGGGGGACGCCGCGCGCCTGGACGAGCTGGCCCCCGAGCGGATCGAGGTGCCGAGCGGGTCCCGCATCAGGGTGGACTACGGCGGCGGGCAGCCGGTGCTCGCGGTCAAGCTCCAGGAGCTCTTCGGGTGGCGGGACGTGCCGCGGGTGGCGGGCGGGCGGGTGGCCGTGCTCGTGCACCTGCTGTCACCGGCGGGGCGGCCCGCGGCCGTCACCGCCGACCTGGCCTCGTTCTGGCAGGACGGCTACCGGGCCGTCCGGGCGGAGCTGCGGGGGCGTTACCCGCGGCATCCCTGGCCGGAGGACCCGTCGACCGCGACGGCGACGCGGCGGACGAACGCGCGCCGGTAGTTCTCCCTCCGCCCGAACCGGGATACCGGGTGTGCGCCCCGGGAGCCGTTGCCGCCTGCGGCGGCGGCTGCCTCAATCGCCGGACGGCCTGATTTCGGCCCGTCCGGCGATTGAGGACAAGCGGCGCAGCCGCTTTGGGGGGTCCGGGCGGCTCCCCTCCTCACGCGGCAGAGCCGCACATCGGCACAGCGGGAAGGGGCGGGGCTGGGAACAAAGCCCCGCCGCAGGCGGCGAGCCTGCCCGCAGCCGGGGTCGGGCCGAGGACGCGGGGCAAGCCCGTCCGGCGAGGACCCGTCAGGGCAGATAACGCTCGATCGCGGCCGCGCCCTCCTCCTCCATCAGGCGCTTCGCCGCTTCCACCCGCTCCGGGGTGATGTCCCGGCCGGAGGCCATGACCAGGTCCTCGGGGTCGAAGGGCCGCTCACCGCCGGTGTACAGCCGGCTCGGTCCGGACGCGGCGGTTTTGTCCTCGGGGCTCTCCTTCACGGTGGGCCTCCTCTGCTCAGCGGCCGGCCCCTGCCGGGGGCGGCAGTTTGGGTTTCCCCCCATCGTGTGACATTTCCGGTGCAAGCGCACGCCGATCTCCCAGTGGGGTATGGACGGGCCGGCCACGGCGGGAGCGGGCCTCCAGGACCAGTGCCAGCGCGGCCAGTCCGGCGCCGAGCCCGAGGAAGCCCCAGGGCAGCCAACTGGTGAGCAGCAGCACCAGGCGTCGCTGGGAGGTGACGAGGGCGACCGTGGAGTCGACGTAGTCGGGCCGCATCCGCACATGCCCGGCGAAGGCCGTGATCGGCTTCTTCTCCGGGTGGTCGATCCAGCGCATCTCCTCCCGGTGGATCTCCTCCCCGTTGACGGGGGCACCGGTCGTGGGGTCGACCCAGAACATGCGCTTGGTGGTGTACCAGCGCTCCAGTCCGATCTGCCGGACGGCGTCGGGGGTGAGCCCGAGGGGCAGTGCGCGCGGCACGGGCACGCGGGTCCAGGGGATGGTCTGCTCGAAGTAGTAGACGCTCAGGCCGTGGAAGCTGCGCGTCCCCCCGTAGTGGATCGGCGCGGAGGTCCGGGTCTGCATGTCGAAGTACCGGTAGTCGCGCTTCTGTACCAGGAAGGGCCACTTGTACTCGATGCCGTCGCGGCGCACCGGTGCGCCGTCGACGTGCTCGCCGCCCGCATGGACGGGCTGCTGACTGTGGGCGTCGAAGACGTAGCGCTCGGGGATCCTGGAGACCATGGCGCCGTCGGGCCCGGCGACATAGGTGAGGGCGTCCCAGACGACGACGTCGCGCCCCGTCTCGTCCTTGACCTTACGGGCCTGCTCCACATTGCCCTTGAGGGTCTCGATCATCGTGAGCCTGGGGACCTTCTTGGGTTCCAGGGTGCTGTAGTCGATGAGGGTGGCGTCCTTCGCCTCCAGGACGACGCTCTGATAGCGGCCCGCGGGGACCTTCGCCAGCCGGGGAAAGGCGTACCAGCGCAGCAGCGGTGACAGGACGGCGAAGAAGACGGCGAAGGCGAGGAGGACCAGGCTCGCTCTGCGGCGCACGGTACGGCCCCGCGTTCAGGGGTGGGCGGGGGCGGCGGTGAGGAGCGGCTCCGGCGAGGTGCTGCCGCCCGGCGGGCCGATCGTGGTGACGGTGAACACGAGGGCGAGGGCGGCGGCCACTCCGATGGCCGCGGCGGCCAGTGCGCGCATGCGTCCGCCTCCAAACTGACAGTACGTCAGGGCTGGGGCACGGTAGCAACGCGAGCGGCAGATGAGAACGGGGCGGGCCGGAATACCGGCCCGCCCGGAGGTCCTGCACCGGGCTCCGCCTGCCCCACGCCCCGTCAGGGGCGCGGGGCAGCGTTGTTCTGCGGCTCCGCCGCGTGGGCGCGACCAGCCCCCACCGGCCCGCAGGCTCGCGACGGACCCCGGACCGCACCCGACCGGACAGCAACGCTCGGGGCGGAGCCCCGGGCGGCACGGAACCGCCCGGAAACCCCGCCCCGTACAGGCGAGCGCGGCGTCAGTGCGCCGCCGACTCCCAGTCCCCGCCGACACCGACCGACACGTCCAGCGGAGCACGCAGCTCCACCGCACCGGCCATCTCCCGGCGCACCAGCGCCTCGACCGCCTCGCGCTCGCCCGGCGCGATCTCCAGCACGATTTCGTCGTGCACCTGGAGCAGCATCCGGGACGCGAGCTTCTCCGCCTCCAGGGCCTCCGCCACCCGCAGCATCGCCACCTTGACGATGTCCGCGGCCGTGCCCTGGATCGGAGCGTTCAGCGCCATCCGCTCCGCCATCTCACGGCGCTGCCGGTTGTCGCTGTTCAGATCCGGCAGATAGCGGCGACGGCCCAGCATCGTCTCCGTGTAACCGGTCGCACGCGCCTCCTCCACCACCCGCTGGAGATAGTCGCGCACCCCGCCGAACCGCTCGAAGAATGTGTCCATCAGCCGCCGCGCCTCGTCCGGCGCGATATTGAGCTGCTGGGACAGGCCGAACGCCGACAGACCGTAGGCCAGGCCGTACGACATCGCCTTGATCTTCCGCCGCATCTCCGCGTCGACCTCGGTCTTCGCCACGCCGAAGACCTGGGAGGCCACCGTGGTGTGCAGATCCTCACCGGAGGCGAACGCCTCGATCAGACCCTCGTCCTCCGAGAGGTGGGCCATCACCCGCAGCTCGATCTGGCTGTAGTCGGCGGTCATCAGGGACTCGAAGCCCGCACCGACCACGAAGCCCCGGCGAATGGCCCGGCCCTCGTCCGTACGCACCGGGATGTTCTGCAGATTGGGCTCCGTGGACGACAGCCGCCCGGTGGCCGCCACCGTCTGGTTGAACGTCGTGTGGATCCGGCCGTCCGGCGCGATCGCCTTGATCAGCCCCTCCACCGTGGACCGCAGCTTGGACTGCTCACGGTGCCGCAGCATGATCACCGGAAGCTCGTTCTCCGTCTGGGAGGCGAGCCACGCCAGCGCGTCGGCGTCCGTCGTGTAACCGGTCTTGGTCTTCTTCGTCCTCGGCAGGCCCAGCTCGCCGAAGAGAACCTCCTGCAACTGCTTGGGCGAGCCCAGATTGAACTCGTGCCCCGCGGCCGCGTGCGCCTCCGTGACGGCCTGCTGCACCGCCGCCGCGAACTGCTGCTCCATCTGCTCCAGCCAGCCGCGGTCCGCGGCGATGCCCGCCCGCTCCAGCCGCGCCAGCAGCGCGCTCGTCGGCAGCTCCACATCCGTGAGCAGCTCCGCCGCGCCGACCTCCCGCAGCCGGCCCGTGAACGCGACACCCAGGTCCAGGACCGTACGGGCCCGGCCCATCAGGGCATCCGCCTCCGCCTGCTCGTCCGCGCCGAACGCCAACTGCCCGTCGGCCGCGGCGGCCGTCGCCAGCTCACGCCCCAGATACTCGACCGACAGCGCGTCCAGGGCGAAGGAACGGCGCCCCGGCTTCACCAGATACGCGGCCAGCGCGGTGTCCATCGACACCCCCGCGACCGACCAGCCGTGCTCGGCGAAGACCCGCATCGCGGCCTTCGCGTCGTGCATCACCTTCGGCCGCCCGGCATCCGCGCTCCACGCCGCGAACGCCCGCTCGTCGGCCTCGTCCAGCTCCGCCGGATCGAACCACACCGCCGGGCCCTCGCCCGACGCCAGAGCGATCTCGGCGACCCGGCCGCTCCCCTGCGACCACGAGTCGACCATGGCAAGACCCAGCGGCCCCGACGCGTGCTCCGCCAGCCACGGAGCGAGCCCGCCCGCGGCGAGCACCACACCGTCGACCTCGGCACCGGCGGCCGGAGCCGCCTCCTCCTCGGCCTCCGCACCCGGATCGGCCGCCAGCAGCCGGTCCCGCAGCCCCTGGTTGCGGATCTCCAGACCCTCCAGGAACGCGATCAGCGCCGTCCGGTCGTACGCCTCCCGGACCAGACCCTCCGGGCCCATCGGCAGCGCCACGTCCCGCACCATCTCGGTCAGCCGGCGGTTGAGCTTCACGGCCTCCAGGTGGTCACGGAGATTCTGCCCGGCCTTGCCCTTGACCTCCTCGACCCGCTCCACCAGCTCGGCGAACGAACCGAACTGATTGATCCACTTCGCCGCCGTCTTCTCCCCGACGCCCGGGATGCCCGGCAGGTTGTCCGACGGGTCACCGCGCAGCGCCGCGAAATCCGGATACTGCGACGGGCTCAGCCCGTACTTCTCCTGCACCTTCTCCGGCGTGAAACGCGTCAGCTCCGACACGCCCTTCGTCGGATACAGCACCGTGACATCGTCCGAGACCAGCTGGAACGAGTCACGGTCACCCGTGACGATCGAGACGTGGAACCCCTCCGCCTCCGCCTGCGTGGCCAGCGTGGCGATCACATCGTCGGCCTCGAAGCCGTCCACCGCGAACCGCGGCACCCGCATCGCGTCGAGCAGCTCGCCGATCAGCTCGACCTGCCCCTTGAACTCGTCCGGCGTCTTCGACCGCGTCGCCTTGTACTCCGGGAACTCGTCCGACCGCCACGTCTTCCGCGACACGTCGAACGCCACCGCGAAATGCGAAGGCTTCTCATCACGCAGCGTGTTCGCCAGCATCGACGCGAAGCCGTACACCGCATTCGTCGGCTGCCCGGCGACCGTCGTGAAATTCTCCGCGGGCAGCGCGAAGAACGCCCGGTACGCCATGGAATGCCCGTCCATCAGGAGCAGCCGGGGACGCTCCCCCTCCACCGCTTCGGACCCGGTCACTGCGCTCATCTCCGCTGCCTTCGTCGCCTTTGCTGCCACGCCCCCGATCCTGCCACGGCCCACTGACAATCCCGGCCACACGTCCACGGCCCCCGCCTCGGCGACACCCGTGTCAGTGCCCCGTGACAGGATCAGCACGCACGGACATCCGCGGACCACACCCACGCACGGATCCGCGACCACCGACCGCTCGAGGGGGAGCGACATGGCAGGCAAGCCGCCCACCAGTGACCCGGTCCAGGACGCACCCGACGTCACCGCCCCGCAGCACGCCGCGGCCGGGCTGACCGCCGTCGCCCACTCCCTGCGCATGGCCAACGAGCAGATGGGCGTCCGGCGCACCGCCCTCACCCTGCTCAAGGTCAACCAGAAGGACGGCTTCGACTGCCCCGGCTGCGCCTGGCCCGAGCCCGACAAGCGGCACACCGCCGAATTCTGCGAGAACGGCGCCAAGGCCGTCGCCGAAGAAGCCACCCTCCGCCGCATCACCCCCGAGTTCTTCGCCGCCCACCCCGTCTCCGACCTCACCGGACGCAGCGGCTACTGGCTCGGACAGCAGGGCCGCCTCACCCAGCCCATGCACCTCGCCGAAGGCGCCGACCACTACGAACCGGTCACCTGGCAGCGCGCCTTCGACATCATCGCCGAGGAACTCGACGCCCTCTCCTCACCCGACGAAGCCGTCTTCTACACCTCGGGCCGCACCAGCAACGAAGCAGCCTTCCTCTACCAGCTCTTCGCCCGCGAATTCGGCACCAACAACCTCCCCGACTGCTCCAACATGTGCCACGAGTCCTCCGGCTCGGCACTCTCGGAGACCATCGGCATCGGCAAGGGCAGCGTCCTCCTCGAAGACCTCTACAAGGCCGACCTCATCATCGTCGCCGGACAGAACCCCGGCACCAACCACCCCCGCATGCTCAGCGCCCTCGAAAAGGCCAAGGCCGGCGGAGCCCGCGTCATCACCGTCAACCCGCTCCCCGAAGCGGGCCTGGAACGCTTCAAGAACCCGCAGAACGCCCGCGGCCTCTCCGGCGTCGGCACCCCCCTCACCGACCTCTTCCTCCAGATCCGCCTCGGCGGCGACCAGGCGCTCTTCCGCCTCCTCAACCGCCTGATCCTGGAGACCGAGGGCGCCGTCGACACCGGCTTCGTCGCCGAACACACCCACGGCTTCGACGACTTCGCCCGCGCCGCCCGCGCCGCCGACTGGGACGAGACCCTCCGCGCCACAGGCCTGTCACGCGCCGACATCGAGCGCGCCCTGGAGATGGTCCTCGCCTCCCGCCGCACCATCGTCTGCTGGGCCATGGGCCTCACCCAGCACAAGCACGCCGTGCCCACCATCAGGGAGATCGTCAACTTCCTCCTGCTGCGCGGCAACATCGGCCGCCCCGGCGCCGGCGTCTGCCCCGTCCGCGGCCACAGCAACGTCCAGGGCGACCGCACCATGGGCATCTTCGAGCGCCCCGCCCCCGAATTCCTCGACGCCCTGGAAAAGGAATTCGGCTTCACCCCACCGCGGGAACACGGCCTTGACGTCGTCCGCGCCATCCGCGCACTCCGCGACGGCCAGGCCAAGGTCTTCTTCGCCATGGGCGGCAACTTCGTCTCCGCCACCCCCGACACCGACGTCACCGAAGCCGCCGTACGCCGCGCCCGCCTCACCGTCCACGTGTCCACCAAGCTCAACCGCTCGCACGTGGTCACCGGCGCCCGCGCCCTCATCCTCCCCACCCTCGGCCGCACCGAACGCGACCGCCAGGACAGCGGCGACCAGTTCGTCACCGTCGAGGACTCCATGGGCATGGTCCACGCCTCCCGCGGCCGCCTCAAGCCCGCCGGACCCCACCTGCTCTCCGAGCCCGCCATCGTCTGCCGCCTCGCCCGCCGCGTCCTCGGCACCACCAGCACCACCCCCTGGGAAACCTTCGAACGCGACTACGCCGCCATCCGCGACCGCATCGCCCGCGTCATCCCCGGCTTCGAGGACTTCAACGCCCGCGTCGCCCGCCCCGGCGGCTTCACCCTGCCGCACGCCCCCCGCGACGAACGCCGCTTCCCCACCACCACCGGCAAGGCCAACTTCACCGCCGCCCCCGTCGAACACCCCCACGCGCCCGAAGGCCGCCTGCTGCTCCAGACCCTCCGCTCCCACGACCAGTACAACACCACCATCTACGGCCTCGACGACCGCTACCGCGGCATCAAGAACGGCCGCCGCGTCGTCCTCGTCAACCCCGACGACGCCCGCGAACTCGACCTGGCCGACGGCTCCTACGCCGACCTCGTCAGCGAATGGACCGACGGCAGCGAACGCCGCGCACCCGGCTTCCGCGTCGTCCACTACCCCACCGCCCGCGGCTGCGCCGCCGCCTACTACCCCGAGACCAACGTCCTCGTCCCTCTCGACCACACCGCCGACACCAGCAACACCCCCGCCAGCAAGTCCCTGGTCATCAGAGTGGAACCGGCCCGTCCGGCCTGACCCGGCCGACCCGGCCGACCCGGCCGGCCGGGTCACCTGATAAGACGTTCACCACGCAACGACCAAGGACGACCAAGGACGATCGGAGCCGGACACATGGGCGAGCGGAGCCAGACCACCTTCCCGCAACAGGTCCTGGACCAATGGGCCGACAGCGGACACGACCTGCCGACCCTCTTCTCCGCCGGGCACCTCGGCGACCGCATGGGTCTCCAGGTCGTCGAGGCCTCCCCCGAGCGCGTCGTCGGCACCCTCCCCGTCGAGGGCAACACCCAGCCGTACGGCCTCCTCCACGGCGGCGCCTCCGCCGTGCTCGCCGAGACCCTCGGCTCGGTCGGCGCCATGCTGCACGGCGGCCCCGGCAGGATCGCCGTCGGCGTCGACCTCAACTGCACCCACCACCGCGGCGTACGCTCCGGGCTGATCACCGGCACCGCCACCCCCGTCCACCGGGGCCGCTCCACCGCCACGTACGAGGTCGTCATCACCGACGACCAGGACCGGCGCGTCTGCAGCGCACGCCTCACCTGCCTCATCCGCGAAACCGGCCCCACCGCCTGAACCGACCGGCCCGGCACCCGGGCCGGTCCCCCCTTCCCGGACCCTTCCCGGGCCCTTCCCCACCCGGCCGACCCGCCCTACCTTTCGGCCATGAAGGACCCGCCCCGCACCACGCCCCGGCGGCGAACGGCCGCCATCTGCACCCTGCTCGTCGCGACCGCCCTCGTCTCCGGCTGCTCCGACTCCCGGCACGAGGGCGCGAGCGCCACCGCCACCACCACCGCACCGGCCGTCTCGGACATCCGCACCTGCACCCGGCTGATCTCCTACTGGGCCGAGGAGACGATCACCGGCGGCCATTGGGCCGGGCTCGACTGGGAACAGAAAGGCCTCTCCAACGACCAGTTCGCCATCTTCGACGACATCGTGCGGACGGCCCGCACCGAGCAGCGGCAGCACGGCACCGACGCCGCACGGAAGCTGATAGAGCGTCAGACGGAGCAGCGCTGCACGGCCGCCGGCGGCGCGACCCACAGCTCGGAGAACTGGCGACCGCCCACATAACACTGCGTAGCGCCCCACCCCAAGCAGAACCCATGGGATCCCCCCGGAGATACGGCACCCGGCACGCACCCCCGCATGCCCCGCGGAGGGGCGACCCATAAGCGGAACTGAACCTTCGCGCTATCTGGATGGTGAGGTTCACCCGATAAGTGCGGACTGTCTGCGCACCACTGCTACACCGACACCCCAGACGTGACGCCCGCCATAACAAGACAGTCACATCATGGCCTGTACCTCTGCCCGCCGCCGCCGCACACCCCTAGAGTCACGGCCAGTCACCACCCCGGGCGGCCCGCACCCGACCCACCACCTTTCCACGCCGCCCGGCGGAGGCCGCGCCAGGGAAAGGACTCACCGTGCGCCATCGATCCTTGCTCGTCCTCACCACCGCGATAGCCACCGGGGCACTCACCCTGAGCGCATGCGGATCCCGCGACAAGAGCGACAACAGCGATAACGCCAAGGCCACTGTCACCATCGGCATCGACGCCCCCCTGACCGGCTCGCTCTCCGCCCTCGGCCAGGGCATCAAGAACTCCGTCGACCTCGCCGTCCGAACCGCCAACGACACCAAGGAAGTCAAGGGCGTCACCTTCAAGGTGGAAGCCCTCGACGACCAGGCCGTCCCCGCCTCCGGCGAACAGAACGCCACCGCCCTCGTCGCCGACCAGAACGTCCTCGGCGTCGTCGGCCCCCTCAACTCCGGCGTCTCCCAGTCCATGCAGGGCGTCTTCGCCAGGGCCGGACTCACCCAGGTCTCCCCCGCCAACACCAGCCCCGAACTCAGCCAGGGCGCCAACTGGCTCACGGGCCAGAAGAAACGCCCCTTCCCCACCTACTTCCGCACCGCCACCACCGACATCATCCAAGGCCGCTTCGCCGCCCAGTACGCCCACAACGACGCCAAGAAGACCAAGGCCTTCGTCGTCGACGACAAACAGACCTACGGCGTCGGCCTCGCCTCCATCTTCGCCGAGGAATTCAAACACCTCGGCGGCCAGGTCGTCGGCACCGACCACATCACCGTCAAGGAGACCGACTTCTCCAGCATCGCCAACAAGGTCAAGAACTCCGGCGCCGACATCGTCTACTTCGGCGGCCAGTACCCCGAAGGCGGCCTCCTCTCCGACCAGGTCAAACGAGCCGGCGCACACATCCCCACCATGGGCGGCGACGGCATCTACGACCCCGCCTTCATCACCGCCTCCAGCGAGAGCAACGACGGCGACCTCGCCACCTCCGTCGGCTACCCCGTCGACCAGCTCGACTCCGCCAAGACCTTCGTCAAGAACTACGCCGCCGCCGGATACAAGGACCCCTACGCCGCCTACGGCGGCTACTCCTACGACGCCGGCTGGGCCATCGTCCAGGCCGTCAAGAAGGTCGTCGCGGACAACAACGGAAAACTCCCCGGCGACGCCCGCAAAAAAGTCACCGAAGCCATGGGCAAAGTCTCCTTCGACGGAGTGACCGGCAAGGTCTCCTTCGATGAATTCGGCGACACCACCAACAAACAACTGACGGTCTACGAAGTCCAGCACGACACCTGGAAATCCAAGAAGAGCGCCACCTTCAAGGACTGACCGACCGGGCACCCGCACCACGCCCCGCACCCACAGGACCCCGCGCGAGGACACCCACCACGCCCTCGCGCGGACCCACATTCCGACACCACATCGGAGGACCGCGGTGCACGCACTGCCGCAAACGCTGGTCAGCGGTCTCGCCCTCGGTGCCCTCTACGGCCTCATCGCCATCGGGTACACCATGGTCTACGGCATCGTCCAGCTCATCAACTTCGCCCACGGCGAGATCGTCATGATCGGGGGCTTCGGCGCCCTCACCGTCCACCTCTGGCTGCCCGGCGGCACCCCGCTCGCCGCCGCCCTCCCCCTCATGCTCATCGGCGGCGCCCTCGCCGCCGTGGCCACCGCCACCGCCGCCGAACGCTTCGCCTACCGCCCCCTGCGCGACGCCCCCCGCCTCGCCCCGCTCATCACCGCCATCGGCCTCTCCCTCGCCCTCCAGCAGCTCGTCTGGGCCTTCTACCCCGACGCCAAGAAGGCCCGCTCCTTCCCCCAGTTCCACGGCGACTCCTTCCAGCTGGCCGGCAACATCCACCTCCAGCGCGACGACCTCTTCGTCCTCGTCGCCGCCCCCCTCTGCATGATCGCCCTCGGCTTCTTCGTCTCCAGGAGCCGCACCGGCCGCGCCATGCAGGCCACCGCCCAGGACCCCGACACCGCGAAGCTCATGGGCATCGACACCGACCGCATCATCGTCCTCGCCTTCGCCATCGGCGGCGCCTTCGCCGCCGTGGCCGCCGTCGCCCAAGGCCTCCGCTCCGGACAGGTCAACTTCGACATGGGCTTCATCCTCGGCCTCAAGGCCTTCACCGCCGCCGTCCTCGGCGGCATCGGCAACATCTACGGCGCCATGCTCGGCGGAGTCGTCCTCGGCATCGCCGAAGCCGCCTCCACCACCTACATCCAGAACATCCCCGGCATGCACCAACTCGGAGGCGGCGGCTGGAAGGACGTCTGGGCCTTCGTCCTCCTCATCCTCGTCCTGCTGATCAGGCCCCAAGGACTGCTCGGCGAACGCGTCGCGGATCGGGCGTGACCACCATGACCCCACACACCGAACACACCGACGAACACACCGACACCACCCGCCCCGGCATCGAGACCACCCCCGTCCTCCCGCTGTCGCCGGGCGCGGCCCGCGCCCTCACCGCCACCGGAGCCGTCCTCAGCGCCGCCTCCACCTTCCTCTCCTGGACCTGGACCACCGCCTTCCCCGGCAACCTCACCGTCAACGGCTACCCCGGCGGACTCCAACTCCTCACCCTCACCGGCGCCCTCCTCACCCTCGCCTACACCCTCGCCGCCCACATCCCCGGACTCCGCTGGCTCAACCCCGCCGGAGGCCACGACGCCACCGCCCACCTCGCCGCGGGCACCCTCGCCACCACCTGGTACACCCTCATCGCCATCGCCGTACAACTCGGCGGGCTCGCCAACCTCGAACCCGGCGGCTATATCGCCGCCCTCACCACCCTGCTCACCCTCACCGGCGCCCTCGGCCTCCCCATCGACCGGCGCACCACCGACTCCTACCCCCCGAACAGCCGCCTCGGCGCCCCCGACCCGCTCGCCCGGACGCTCCGCGGCACCCTCCGCACCATCCGACCCGGCCGCACCGAACGGCAGCTCCCCAGCCCCCGGCCCCTCCCGTCATGGGCCGAAATCCTCATCATCGCCGCGGCGTTCGGCCTCGCCCTCTACCTCGTCACGTACGGCATCGGCACCGCCTACGGCGAACTCTTCACCGGCTTCCTCATCCTCACCGGCTTCGGCGCCCTCGCCCTCCGCAAAGCCGGCCTCGTCACCCGGCTCACCCAACTCACCCGCAAACACCGCAACATCGCCATCACCGCCTCCTTCGTCGCCGCCGCCCTCTTCCCCCTCACCCAGTCGACCGACCAGTACACCCTGATCGCCGTCAACATCCTGATCTTCTCCACCGTCGCCCTGGGTCTCAACGTCGTCGTCGGCCTCGCCGGCCTTCTCGACCTCGGCTACGTCGCCTTCCTCGGCGTCGGCGCCTACACCGCCGCCCTCGTATCCGGCTCCGCCTCCTCCACCCTCGGCGTGCACTTCCCCTTCTGGGCAGCCGTCCTCACCGGAGCCGCCGCCTCACTCGTCTTCGGCATCGTCATCGGCGCCCCCACCCTCCGCCTCCGCGGCGACTACCTCGCCATCGTCACCCTCGGCTTCGGCGAGATCTTCCGCATCACCGTCGGCAACCTCAACGGGATAACCGGCCCCTCTCTGACCAACGGCCCCAACGGCATTCCCAACATCCCCGACCTCGTCCTCTTCGGCTACAAATTCGGCGCCACCCACACCCTCGCCGGAATCACCCTCAACCCCTTCGCCAACTACTACCTCCTGATGCTCCTCATCACGATCCTCGTCGTCCTCGTCTTCCACCGCGCCGGGAATTCCCGCATCGGCCGCGCCTGGATCGCCATCCGCGAGGACGAGACCGCCGCCGGCGCCATGGGCATCAACAGCTTCCGCCTCAAACTCCTCGCCTTCGCCCTCGGCGCCACCCTCGCCGGACTCGCCGGCACCGTACAGGCCCACGTCGCCTACACCGTCGTGCCCGAGCAGTACGTCTTCGCCGGACCCGTACCGCCCAACTCCGCGTTCCTGCTCGCCGCCGTCATCCTCGGCGGCATGGGCACCATCCGCGGCCCCCTCCTCGGCGCCGCGCTCCTCTACCTCATCCCCGCCAAACTGCAATTCCTCCACGACTACCAACTCCTCGCCTTCGGCGCCGCCCTGATCCTCCTCATGCGATTCCGCCCCGAAGGAATCGTCCCCAGCCGCCGGCAACAACTCGAATTCCACGAGGACACCACCGGAACCGGTCCCGGCACCGACCCCGGACCCGGCACCCTCGGCATCATCAAGGCGGAGGCGTAGACCACCATGCCCACCACCCAGGACGCCCCCGTACTCGCCGCCACCGGCGTCACCATGCGCTTCGGCGGACTCACCGCCGTACACGCCGTCGACCTCACCGTCCGGCACCGCGAGATCGTCGGTCTCATCGGCCCCAACGGGGCGGGAAAAACCACCTTCTTCAACTGCCTCACCGGCCTCTACCGGCCGACCGAAGGCACCGTCGCCTACCGCGACACCGTCCTCCCGCCCAAACCCCACCTCGTCACCCGAGCCGGAATCGCGCGCACCTTCCAGAACATCCGCCTCTTCGCCAATATGACCGTCCTCGAAAACGTCCTCGTCGGCCGCCACACCCGCACCCACGAGGGCCTCTTCGCCGCACTCCTCCGCAGCCCCCGCTTCCACCGCGCCGAAAAAGCCTCCACCCAACGCGCCATGGAACTCCTCGAATTCACCGGCCTCACCCGCAAGGCCGACCAGCTCGCCCGCAACCTCCCCTACGGAGAACAACGCAAGCTGGAAATCGCCCGCGCCCTCGCCAGCGACCCCGGACTCCTCCTCCTCGACGAACCCACCGCCGGAATGAACCCCCAGGAGACCCGCGCCACCGAAACCCTCGTCCGCGCCATCCGGGAACAGGGCACCGCCGTCCTCGTCATCGAGCACGACATGCGCTTCATCTTCAACCTCTGCGACCGCGTCGCCGTCCTCGTCCAGGGCGAAAAACTCGTCGAAGGAACATCGGAGACCGTCCAGGCCGACGAACGCGTCATCGCCGCCTACCTCGGCACCCCCTTCGAAGGAGCGCCCGGCCAGGAGGAAATCGCCGAAGTCGAAGCCGCCGAAGCGGACGCCGCACGCGCGGAGGAGGACCGATGACCGCCCTCCTGGAGGTCGAGAACCTCCGCGTCGCCTACGGCAAGATCGAGGCCGTCAAAGGAATCAGCTTCACCGTCGAAACCGGCCAGGTCGTCACCCTCATCGGCACCAACGGCGCGGGAAAGACCACCACACTCCGCACGATCTCCGGACTCCTGAAACCGCTCGCCGGCACCGTCCTCTTCGGCGGAAAGCCCATCGTCGGCACACCCGCCCACCGGATCGTCGCCCTCGGACTCGCCCACTCCCCCGAAGGCCGCCATATCTTCCCCCGCCTCACCATCGCGGAGAACCTCCAGCTCGGCGCATTCCTCCGCAAGGACCCGGACGGAATCCAGCAGGACATCCAGCGCGCCTACGAGCTCTTCCCCATCCTCGGCGAACGGGCGAAACAAGCCGCGGGCACCCTCTCCGGCGGCGAACAGCAGATGCTCGCCATGGGCCGCGCCCTGATGTCCCGCCCCGAACTCCTCATGCTCGACGAGCCCTCCATGGGCCTCTCGCCGATCATGATGCAGAAAATCATGGAGACCATCGCCGAACTCAAATCCACCGGCACCACCATCCTGCTCGTCGAACAGAACGCCCAGGCCGCGCTCTCCCTCGCGGACCGGGGCCACGTCATGGAAACCGGCCGCATCGTCCTCTCCGGAACGGGCACGGAACTCCTGCACGACGAGTCGGTACGCAAGGCGTACCTGGGCGAGGACTGAGCGAGGACGGAGATACGCGGAAGGGCCCGCGCCGGATCGGCGCGGGCCCTTCGCTGCTGCATTGGCGGGGGCGGGCTACTGCCCCTTCGCCGCCTTCTTCTCCTCGGCGTCCTCGATGACCGCCTCGGCGACCTGCTGCATCGACAGCCGACGGTCCATCGACGTCTTCTGGATCCAGCGGAAAGCGGCCGGCTCGGTCAGCCCGTACTGCGTCTGCAGAATGCTCTTCGCGCGGTCCACGAGCTTCCGCGTCTCCAGCCGCTGGGAGAGGTCGGCGACCTCCTGCTCCAACGCCTTCAGCTCGGTGAACCGGGACACCGCCATCTCGATGGCGGGCACGACGTCGCTCTTGCTGAACGGCTTCACCAGGTACGCCATGGCCCCGGCGTCCCGGGCCCGCTCCACGAGCTCGCGCTGCGAGAAGGCGGTGAGCATCAGCACGGGCGCGATGGAGTCCGCGGCGATCTGCTCGGCGGCGGAGATCCCGTCGAGGACCGGCATCTTCACATCGAGGATGACCAGGTCCGGCTTGTGCTCCCGGGCGAGCGCGACCGCGGTCTCGCCGTCGCCCGCCTCGCCGACTACGGAGTAGCCCTCTTCCTCGAGCATCTCTTTGAGATCGAGCCGGATGAGGGCCTCGTCCTCGGCGATCACGACACGGGTGATGTGCGGCGGGGTGTGCGGCTGCTCGTCGTCGACGGGCGGCTGGGGCTCGGCGGCGGTCACGGGTCTCCTCGATCGGGACAGGTGGTGCCCCATGAGCGTACCTAGCTGCGGTATGTTTGATGCACGGCGGGTTTCCGCTAACCTTGGTTTCATAGGCCAGCCCTGGTAGTCCAGCGGGAGAGACACGGTGCTCAAACCACCGACAGCGTGGGTTCGAATCCCACCCAGGGCACTTTACCTTCATTTCTAAGGTCCGCCAACAGTTGGCGATCTTCACTCGCCTCGGTGAACGTGGCTTCGTTTTAGCTTCACGGCAGCAAAAACCTGATCAGGCTCGGCTGCGTGTACGACCTCGATACGCGCAAACGCGCCCTCGCACTCGTCGACCAAGGCCGCAGCCTCAACTCCGTGAGCAAGCAGACCGGCATATCCCGGTATGCGATCCGGAGCTGGCAAACAAGAATCGAACCGTTCTCCCGCACCACTGAGTGCCCGCGTTGCTGCTCCGCGCCACACCTCCCCCGCGAGGGGGCTGCCTACGTCTACCTGCTCGGCCTATATCTGGGCGACGGCCACATCGTCCACTACCGGAAGCATCGCGTACCGAGCCTCTCCATCGCCTGCGGCGATAGTTGGCCGGGTCTGATCGAAGCCGCTGCAAGTGCACTGGGGACCGTCTTCCCGGACAACAAGGTCTGCCGAGTGCAGAGCGTCGGCTGCATCTACGTGAAGACCTACTCAAAGCACCTTCCGTGCCTGTTCCCCCAACACGGCCCCGGCAAGAAGCACGACCGCCTCATCGCCTTGGAGCCATGGCAACAGCAGCTGGTGGACGCCCATCCCTGGGAGTTCGTCCGTGGTCTCATCCACTCCGACGGCTGTCGCATCACCAACTGGGCCACCCGCCTGGTCAAAGGCGAGCGCAAGCGCTACGAGTACCCGCGGTACTTCTTCACCAACACGTCGGAAGACATCATCCGGCTCTTCACCGACACCCTCGACAAGGTCGGCGTGGAGTGGAAGACCGCCCGGCAGAGCCGGAGAGCCCAGAACATCTCGGTCGCCCGCAAAGAATCCGTCGCCCTCATGGACGCCCACATAGGCCCCAAGTACTGACCTACTCCTCCCCGATGTGGTGCACCCGCACCAAATTGGTCGTCCCCGCCACCCCCGGCGGGGACCCCGCGGTGATGATGACCATGTCCCCCTTCCGGCAGCGGCCGATCTTCAGCAGGTGTTCGTCCACCTGTTTCACCATTTCATCGGTCGTCTGGACCATCGGCCCCAGGAACGTCTCCACACCCCACGTGAGGCTGAGTTGGGCCCGCGTCGCCGGCTCCGGGGTGAAGGCCAGCAGCGGGATCGGTGAGCGGTACCGCGACAACCTCCTCGCCGTATCACCGGATTGGGTGAAGGCCACCAGGAACTTCGCCCCGAGGAAGTCGCCCATTTCCGCGGCGGCACGGGCGACCGAGCCGCCCTGGGTGCGGGGCTTGCCGCGTTCGGTCAGGGGTGGGAGGCCCTTGGCGAGGACGTCCTCCTCCACCGCCCGCAGGATGCGGCCCATCGTCTTGACCGTCTCGATCGGGTACTTCCCGACACTGGTCTCGCCCGAGAGCATGACCGCGTCGGTGCCGTCGATCACGGCGTTGGCCACGTCGGACGCCTCCGCGCGCGTGGGCCGCGAGGCGTCGATCATGGAGTCGAGCATCTGAGTGGCGACAATGACCGGTTTGGCATTGCGCCTGGCCAGTTTGATCGCGCGCTTCTGCACGATCGGGACCGTTTCCAGGGGCATTTCGACGCCCAGGTCGCCGCGGGCGACCATGATGCCGTCGAAGGCGTCGACGATGCCGTCGAGGTTCTCGACGGCCTGCGGCTTCTCGATCTTGGCGATGACGGGGAGACGGCGGCCTTCCTCGTCCATGACGCGGTGCACGTCCACGATGTCGCGGGCGCTGCGGACGAAGGAGAGGGCGATGATGTCGGCGCCCGTCCTGATCGCCCAGCGGAGGTCCTCGACGTCCTTGTCGGAGAGGGCGGGGACGGAGACGGCGACGCCGGGGAGGTTGAGGCCCTTGTGGTCGGAGACCATGCCGCCTTCGACGACGACGGTCCGTACGCGGGGGCCGTCGACCGCGGTCACCTCCAGGGTGACGCGGCCGTCGTCGACGAGGATGCGTTCGCCCCTGGCGACGTCCGCGGCGAGGCCGCCGTAGGTGGTGCCGCAGGTGTGCCGGTCGCCCTCGATCTCCTCGACGGTGATGGTGAATTCATCGCCGCGTTCAAGAAGTACGGGGCCTTCGCGGAATCGGCCCAGGCGGATCTTCGGGCCTTGAAGGTCGGCGAGGACGCCGATGCTGCGGCCGGACTCCTCGGCGGCTTTGCGTACGCGCTGGTACCGCACCTCGTGGTCGGCGTGGGTGCCATGACTGAGGTTGAAGCGGGCGACGTCCATTCCGGCCTCGACGAGTGTCTTGATCTGCTCGTACGAGTCGGTGGCCGGTCCCAGGGTGCAGACGATTTTCGCTCGGCGCATGGCACGACCATATGGCCTACCGGCGGGTAGAGAATTGGTCGGCCACCACAGCCCAACGTCCGTTGAGTAAAAGGTTGTTGACAATTAGTGAAACGTGCGCGGGGGTGCTCTGATGAGCATGCGGCGCACTCCCCGCGCGACGGTTCACAGCGCGGGCGGCGTCATCGTAAAGCGGGCGTTGACCTGCGCGTAGACCATCTGGCGCTGGGGTTCCAGGTCGAGCGCGGGAGCGGGGGCCGCACCTCCGTACGCGGCGGCGCGCATCATGCCGCCGGGGGCGGGGGGCGGGGCGACGGGGAGCGTGTTCTCCGCGCCGAGGTCGGCGAGTTCCACCAGGGCGACGAGCTGGGCGCCGAGCGCGCCGGCGTACTCGCGGGCCCGCTGGACCGCTTCCCGTACGGCCTGCTGGCGGGCCTCACGGTGGGCGGGCGAGTCGGGGCGGAGTGCCCACCAGGGGCCTTCGACACGGGTGAGGTCGAGGGTGGCGAGGCGGGTGGTGAGTTCACCGAGGGTGGTGAAGTCGCCGAGGGTCGCGGTGAGGTGGACGCTGCCGTGGTACGCGTGCACCCGCTCGTGGCGGCCCTTCTCGGTGAGCTGTGGGGTGATGGTGAAGGTTCCCGTCTCCAGTTTTTCGACGGTGTCGCCGTAGGACTTGAGGAGATCGAGGGCGTGGTTGTTGCGGCGGGTGAGGTCGTTGAGGGCGGTGGTGCGGTCGGTGCCGCGGGCGCTGATGGTGATGCCGATATGGGCGATCTCGGGGTCGACTTCGAGGCGGGATTCACCGCGGACGGCTACGCGGGGGCTTTCGGGGGTCCCGTAGGGGAGGGCCGGTGTGGTCATGGGGCCAGGGTCTCAGGCCGCGCCCTCGCCTACGTCTTCGCCTGCGGCGGGCTCCGTTCCCGACTGCGGGTCCGTTGCACCTGCGGCGGGAGCGTCCCCCAGACTCCGTCCGGGGTGCCCCCAGCGGCCGCGTCCTCAAACGCCGGACGGGCTGGTTGTGCCCGGCCACGTCCTTGATTCCACGGGCCGCCGTTTCGCTGCCACGGTCCGCGAAATTCAGCCCGTCCGGCGTTTGAGGACACCGCGCGGAGCGCGGTTCGGGGTCCGGGGCGGAGCCCGCCGCAGGCGCGGACGGCCCTGCCCGGAGGGTCA
The DNA here is from genome assembly GCF_053594975.1 of Streptomyces sp. NPDC002537. Lineage (NCBI taxonomy): Bacteria > Bacillati > Actinomycetota > Actinomycetes > Kitasatosporales > Streptomycetaceae > Streptomyces > Streptomyces sp. NPDC002537. The sequence continues at coordinate 74,970 of NZ_JBSFWT010000004.1, read as the reverse complement.
GTGCACCGGGAGTTGGCGGGGGATGGGGCGGCGGTCGTCCGTAGGGGTGTGGGGGCGGGGCTGGGGGCGCGGCTCCAGGCCGAAGGTGGTGAAGGCGGTGCGTTCCGGCAGCGAATAGACGGTCTTGCCCATGATCGCGTTGAGGATGACGGCACTGCGCCAGGCGGCGAGCCCGAGGCCGGGGGTGCCGATGCCGTGCGTGTGGCGTTCGGCGTTCTGGACGTGGATGGCGCCCTTGACCAGAGGGTCGAGGACCAGGCGGTGGTCCTCGTCGATGCGGGGGCGGTCGCTGTGGTCGCGGCGGATATAGGGGTCGAGGGCGGCGAGAAGGGTGTCGGTGCGGCGTTCGCGGTAGCCGGTGGCGAGGACGACGGCGTCGGTGGTGATGCGGGAGCGGGTGCCCTGTTGGGCGTGTTCGAGGTGGAGTTCGACGCGGGTGGTGCCGACGCGGCCCGCGGTGCGGACGAAGACTCCTGGGGTGAGGACGGTGTCGGGCCAGCCGCCGTGGAGGCTGCGGCGGTAGAGCTCGTCGTGGATGTCGGCGAGGGTTTCGGCGGCGATGCCCTTGTGGAGCTGCCATTGCTGGGGCAGGAGTTGATTGCGTACGCCTTCGGGGAGGGCGTGGAAGTAGCGGGTGTAGTCGGGGGTGAAGTGTTCGAGCCCGAGCTTGCTGTGTTCCATGGGGGCGAAGCCGGGGGTGCGGGCGAGCCAGTGGAGTTTTTCGCGGCCGACGGGGCGGTTGCGGAGGAGGTCGAGGAAGACTTCCGCGCCGGACTGGCCGGAGCCGATGACGGTGATGTGCTCGGCGGCGAGGATCTTCTCGCGGTGGTCGAGGTAGTCGGCGGAGTGGATGACGGGGACGGCGGGGGCCTCGGCGAGGGGGCGGAGGGGTTCGGGGATGTGGGGGGTGGTGCCGACGCCGAGGACGAGGTTGCGGGCGTAGGCGCGGCCGAGGGCCTCGGCTTCGCCTTCGGCGTCGAGCTGGGTGTAGTCGATTTCGAAGAGGTTGCGTTCGGGGTTCCAGCGGAGGGCGTCGATCTGGTGGCCGAAGTGGAGGCCGGGGAGGGACTGGCTGACCCAGCGGCAGTAGGCGTCGTATTCGGCGCGCTGGATGTGGAACCGCTCGGCGAAGTAGAAGGGGTAGAGGCGTTCGCGGGACTTGAGGTAGCTGAGGAAGGTCCAGGGGCTGGTGGGGTCGGCGAGGGTGACGAGGTCGGCGAGGAAGGGGACTTGGAGGGCGGTGCCGTCGATGAGGAGGCCGGGGTGCCAGCGGAAGGTGGGGGTCTGGTCGTAGCAGGCGGTGCGGAGCCCCGGGAGGCCGTGGGCGAGGGCGGCGAGGGAGAGGTTGAAGGGGCCGATGCCGATGCCCGCGATATCGAGGGGCTGGTCGGGGGTGGTGCGGGGGCCGGGCTCGGGGGTGATGTCCGGGTTGGCGTCGGCGGCCTTCTTGGAGGGGTTGGCGCTACTGCTGCTCATCGATCGGTGTGGCCTTCCACGAGGTTGAGGAGAGTGCGGAGGTGGTCGGGGGTGGCGTGGGGTGCGTGACCCTCCGGGGGTGCGTGACCGTACTTGGGTAGGTGCCGCTCCCTGGGCGGGTGCCCGTCCCTTGGCGGGTGCCCGTCCCTTGGCGGGTGCCGCTCGGGGAATGGGTGCCCCTTCGTGGGCGGGCTCCCCTGCGGGGGCGGGCTTCCCCTCCGGGGGCGAGTGCCCACTCGGGGGCGGGTGCCCCTGCTGGGGCAGGTTCCCCTCCGGGGACGGGTGATCCTCCGGGGACAGGTGCCCACTCGGGGACGGGTGCCCCTGCTGGGGCAGGTTCCCCTCCGGGGACGGGTGATCCTCCGGGGACAGGTGCCCACTCGGGGACGGGTGACCCTGCTGGGGCAGATTCCCCTCCGGGGGCGGGTGATCCTCCGGGGACAGGTGCCCACTCGGGGACGGGTGACCCTGCTGGGGCAGATTCCCCTGCGGGGGTGAAGCCCTCTTCAGGGGCGGGTGACCCTTCAGGGGCAGGTGACCCCTCAGGGGCAAGGGCTCCCCCGAGGACGGATAGCCCTTCAGGGGCAGGTGCCCCTTCAGGGGTGCCGCCCCGTTCGGAAGTGGGGGGCTCTTTCGGGGCTGGTGGTTCTCGTGGGGGGCTGGGTTCTCCGGGGGTGGGGCCGCTGGGAGCGGTCTCGTGTCCGGGGGCGTGCCCGCCCCTCCGTCCGGCGGCACGCCGGGCCTTGTTCTCGGTCCCGCGCACACCGCGCCCGGTGGCGGCTTCGCGGGCGAGGAGGAGGGCCAGGTGGTTGGACTCGGTGCCGCCGGTGGCGGCGAGGGTTTCGAGGGTGGAGGCGGCGGGGGCCTGGTCCCAGGAGTCGAAGGAGGGGTTGAGGGCGGCGGTGGCGAGGGCGAGGGGCGGGCAGTGGAGGTGGGGGTCGGCGGTGCCTTCGGCGAGGGCCTGGACGAGGGTGCGGAAGGCTTCGTGGGGGCCGGTGCCAGCGGCGGCTCGTATGCGGGCGGTGGCGGTGTCGGGGCCGCCGGTGGGGAGGGGTCCGGCCCGGGTGGTGGCGCCGTGGGCGAGGGTGGTGTCGGGGAGGGGGCGGAGGGCGTGGGGCCCTTGGGTGCCGCCGGTGAGGGGTGGGAGGTGGGTGTCGGCCACGGGCAAGGCGGGGTCCCTTTTCGGGTCTGCTGTGGGCGGGCGCGGGCAGGCAGTAACTGCATCAAGTTACTGGCGCCGCACACTCGGTGACCGGGGTCCGGAAGGCTTTCGCCCGATGGTGGTATGCCGTGGGGCGGCGGCGAGTTGAGTCTGCTAATGGGGTGCGGGGCGGACTTCGGGCGCGGCTTCGACTAATCTGCACCCCATGGCCATGAACTTTCTCGCTCTCGACGTAGGGCCGCTGAAGCCCGAGCCCGCGCCGCTCATCCTCGGGGCTGTCCTCTTCTTCATCCTTTTCGCCTTCATGGCGAAGGTGCTGCTGCCCCGGATCAACAAGGTCCTCGTGGAGCGCGAGGAGGCCACCGACGGGCGTCTCGACGAGGCGGAGGCGACGCGCGCGGAGGCTGCGCGGATCCACGCCGAGTACCAGGAGCTGCTGGCGGAGGCGCGGCACGAGGCCGCGCGGCTGCGGCAGGAGTCGGTGGAGCAGGGCACCGCGATCATCGCGGAGCTGCGTGCCGAGGGCCAGCGTCAGCGCGAGGAGATCATCTCCGCCGGGCACGCCGTGATCGACGCGGAGCGGGCGGTCGCGGAGGCCGAGCTGCGGGAGCAGGTCGGTGTGCTGGCGACGGAGCTGGCGGGCCGGATCGTCGGCGAGTCGGTCGCGGAGCACGCGCGGGAGACCGGTGTGGTCGACCGTTTCATGGAGGAGCTGCGGACGGCCGAGCCGTCGGACGTGGTGGGCGACAAGCGCGACTGACGCGGTGCGGCGCGGGTGCGCCGCCGTGGAGTGTGCCGAGGCTCCCGTGACCCTTGAGGGTCACGGGAGCCTCGTTGTGTTTGCGGCCCCTACGGGCGGGCGGTCCGGACGGCCAGGGCGCGGCGGAGGTCGTCGAGCTGGTCGACGAGTTTGCGGCGGAGTGCGGGGGTGAGGCCGGCGGTGCGCAGGCATTCCTCGCCGAGGCGGAGGGTGTCGGGGTCGACGAAGGGGAGGGGGAAGCCGTGGCGGCCGACGGCGTCGGCGAGGGCCGCGCCGCGGCGGGTGGCGAGTACGGTGGCGTCGGTGTAATAGCGGTCGCGGTAGGGGCGTACGAGGTCGAGCTGTTCGGGCTGCCAGAAGCCTTGGGCGGTGGCGATGAAGAGGTAGTTGGAGAGGTCGTCGCGGTCGTACATGGCCTGCCAGGCGGCCTTTTTCGCGGCGGGGTCGGGGAGGGCGGCGTGGCAGCGGGCGGCGCCTTCGCGGCCGGTGGCGCTGGGGTCGCGGGCGAGTTCGGCGTCGATGTCGGCGGGGGTGGTGGCGCCGAGGACGGCGAGGCGGGTGAGGGTGCGCCAGCGGAGTTCGGGGTCGAGGGCGGGTCCGCCGGGGACGGTGCCGTGGTGGAGCCAGTCCCGGAGGGTGTCGGGGGTGGTGGCACTGTCGATGAGGGTGCGTACAGCGGTGAGGCGGAGGCCTTGGGTGTCGGGTCCGGTGTGCTCGTCGGTGGTGCGGTCGAGCAGGTCGTGGCAGAGCTCGGTGAGGGTGGCGAGGGCGATGGGGCGGGCGGTGGGGTCGGTGTAGCGGTCGGCGATCTCGCGGCGGGCGAAGGTGAGGACGCTCCGGGCGATGGAGGTGTCGGTCTCGTGCGGGAGGTGGGCGCGGGCGGCGTCGAGGTAGGCGGCGGGGGCGAGTTCGGCGTCGCGGACCATGTCGCGGGCGGCGTTCCAGACGACGGCGCGGCCGAGGGCGTCGGGGAGGCCGGAGAGGGTGTGCAGGGCGGTGTTCCAGGAGGTGGGGTCGAGGCGGACCTTGGCGTAGGTGAGGTCGCCGTCGTTGAGGAGGAGCAGGGCGGGGCGGGGGCCGGGATGGGTGTGGGTGTGGTGGCCGCCGCCCGCGGGGAGGTCGGTGGCGATGCGGTCGCGAAGGACGAGGGTGCCGGGTTCGTGGGGGTGGTGGTCGTAGAGGCCGATGGTGAGGTGGTGGGGGCGGGTGCCGTCGTGGTGGAGGTCGGCCTGCCAGGTGTCGGGGTTGTCGTCGGGGGTGGTGAGGGTGGGGATGAGGGTGTCGACGCCGCTGGTGCGGAGCCAGCTTTCGGCCCAGGTGTGGACGTCGCGGCCGGAGGCGCGGGCGAGTGAGTCGATGAAGTCGGCGAGGGTGGCGTTGCCGAAGCGGTGGCGGGTGAAGTGGTCGTTGATGCCGGCGAGGAAGTCCTTCTCGCCGAGCCAGGCGACGAGTTGGCGGAGGGCGGAGGCGCCCTTGGAGTAGGAGATGCCGTCGAAGTTGAGGAGGGCGGAGGCGGTGTCGGTGACGTCGCCGGGGGTGGGGGCGACGGGGTGGGTGGAGGGGCGCTGGTCGGCGTCGTAGCCCCAGCCCTTGCGGGCACAGGCGAATTCCGTCCAGGCGCCGTCGAACCGGGTGGCGTCGGCGAGGACCTGGTAGCCCATGTACTCGGCGAACGACTCGTTGAGCCAGATGTCGTCCCACCAGCGGAGGGTGACGAGGTCGCCGAACCACATGTGGGCCATTTCGTGGGCGATGGTCACTCCACGGGTCTGGCGTTCGGTGTCGGTGACGGCGGAGCGGAAGACGTATTCGTCGCGGAAGGTGACGAGGCCGGGGTTCTCCATGGCGCCGGCGTTGAATTCGGGGACGAAGGCCTGGTCGTAGGAGTCGAAGGGGTAGGGCTCGTCGAAGATCTCGTGGAAGCGGTCGAAGGAGCGGCGGGTGATGTCGAGGATTTCCTCGGCGTCGGCGTCGAGGTGGGGGGCGAGGGAGCGGCGGCAGTGCAGGGCGAAGGGCAGGCCCGCGTGTTCGGTGTGTACGGAGTGCCAGGGGCCTGCGGCGAAGGCGACGAAGTAGGTGCTCAGGGGTGGGGTGGTGGCGAGTCGCCAGTGTCCTTCGCCGTGGTGGGTGGCGATGCTGTTGCCGAGGACGGTCCAGGTGGGGGGTGCGGTGACGGTGACGTCGAAGAGGGCCTTGAGGTCGGGCTGGTCGAAGGCGGCGAAGATGCGCTGGACGTCTTCGAGGAAGGCCTGGCTGTAGAGGTAGGTCTCGCCGTCGGCGGGGTCGGTGAAGCGGTGCATGCCCTCGCCGGTGCGGGAGTAGCGCATGTCGGCCTCGACGCGGAGTTCGTGGGCGCCCTGGGTGAGGCCGGTGAGGGGGAGGCGGTTGTCGTCGAGGGTGGTGGGGTCGAGGGGGTGTCCGTCGAGGGTGGCCCGGTGGAGGGTGGCGGGGCGGAGTTCGACGAAGGTGTCGCCCGCGGTGCGTGTGGAGAAGTGGATGACGGTGGTGGAGCCGAAGGTCTCGTCGCCGTGGGTGAGGTCGAGGTCGACTTCGTAGCGGTGGACGTCGAGGAGGTGGGCTCGGGTCCGGGCTTCTTCGCGTGTCAGTGCGGGCATGGGGATCATCGTGCCGCAACGCTGGCGCTGTGCCGAAGTGGTTTGCGGGCGCTGTGCTCCTGGGCTCGCCCTGCCTCCGGGGTTGCTCCCCGGCCCCCGCCCACGACCACCCACCGGGGCTCGCGCCCCCGGCCCCTCCTGCGGCGCTTGCTGGGGCTGCGCCCCGGGTCCTTGTCCGTGTCACCTGCTGAGAGTGCCGCCCGGCTCCTTGCCCGCGGCCGCCCCTGTGGGGCTGCGTCCCGTCCCCCACTTGCGGCGCCGTCTCCACCTGCGGCGGGCCTTCCCCCACCCCGCCCCTTCCCGGAACCGGGGCTGCGCCCCGGGCCCCGCAACACGGCTTCGCCGCGTTGTCCTCAAACGCCGGACGGGCTGGATTTGCGGACCGTGGCTCTTCGGCCTGCGGCCCGCAGGCTGCGGACAACGCCCGCACATCCAGCCCGTCCGGCGTTTGAGGACGCGGCCGCAGGCCGCCCCCGCCGCAGGCGGCAGACGGGGGTCACAGGGGGCGCCCCCTGGGTGAGAAAGCGCCCCCGGGAACCTATGCGCGGGCGATCGTCTCGTGGTGGCGGATCACTTCCGCGATGATGAAGTTGAGGAACTTCTCCGCGAAGGCGGGATCCAGTTTGGCGTTGGTGGCCAGTTCGCGCAGCCGCGCGATCTGGCGGGCCTCGCGGGCGGGGTCGGCGGGGGGCAGTTTGTGGGCGGCCTTGAGGTGGCCGACCTGCTGGGTGCATTTGAACCGCTCGGCGAGCATGTGGATCACTGCGGCGTCGATGTTGTCGATGCTGTCGCGCAGCCGTCCCAGCTCGGCGCTGACGGACTCGTCGTTGGCACTGTCACTCATGCTCCCCGACCCTATGCGGAAGAACGAGGTCCGATGACCGGAGGGTGCTCCGGATCGGGGACGCGGTCGCTCCAGCCGCCGGGTACGGTGCGGCCCTGCCGCTGGCGGAAGCGGACGGGGGCGGTGCCGACCCTTCGGGTGAAGAGCCTGCTGAAGTAGGCGGGGTCGTCGTAGCCGACGCGCCGGGCGACGGCGGCTATGGGCAGTTCGGTGGCGGCGAGGAGTTCCTTGGCGCGGCCGAGGCGGATGTGCAGGAGGTAGTCCTTGGGGCTGCAGCCGGCGCCGCGGCGGACGGCGGTGCGCAGTTCGGTGGGGGTCATGCCGTGGCGGGCGGCGTGCTGGGCGACGGAGAGGGGCAGGAAGGCGTCGCGGGCGAGGGCCGCCAGGACGGGGTCGGTGCCGGGTCCGGTGTCGGCGCGGGCGCGGCGGAGGGCGACGAGGAGTTCGTGGACGGCGGCGGAGGTCTCGAGTTCGAGGAGGGGGTTGCCGCGGCGGGCGGCGCGGACGATGCGGCCGATGGCGGCGCGGGCGTCGACGGTGTCGGTGAGGGGGACGAGGGGGCGGTGGGGTTCGATGCAGCCGAGTTCGGTGTAGGCGGCGACGGCGGGGCCGGTGAAGTCGACGAAGCTCTCGTCCCAGCCGGTGCCGGCGGCGGCCCCGTAGTGGTGGGGGGTGCCGGGGGTGAGCCAGATGAGGGCGGGGGCGGTGACGGGGTGGGTGCGGCCGTCGGGGGTGCGGAGCCAGCCGGTGCCGGCGCTGATGACGACGGCGACGTGGTGGTCGAGGGTGCGGGGGCCGACGGGGGGCAGTGCGCCGTGCTGGAGTCCGACGCCGAGGCAGACGAGTCCGAGTCGGTGGTGGGCCGGGCCGGGGGTGAAGTACCTCATCCATGCGCGATACATGTGTCCGGGCCTCCCGCCGTGTCGGCTTCGTCCAGGACTGATCTTCGTGGATGGGGTGTCCGGCCGCCAGTGGGCCGGATGGTTCGCGTGGGCGGACGGTGGCCGTGGGCGGACGGTGCCCGTGGGCGGACGGCGGCCCCGTTCCCCGCTGATCACCGGCCGATGACGGTGACCAACGGGGCGGGGCCGGTGGGGCCTACGTGCCGATCTCGTGGACGGTGAAGGCGTCCAGGGTGAATTCCGCGGTGCCGTTGTCGCCGGTCTTGCGCAGGCCCACCCAGGTGTCGCCGGTGGGTGGTGCGGTGAACTCGTAGCTGTGGGTGGCGGGTTCGGTGGCCTGCGGCAGGGGTGTGCGCCGGATCTCCCGGGTTCCGGGTGTGTCGACGGCGGTGATCCAGGCGTACTGTCCGGCGGTCTCGTTCTCGTAGCGGAAGGTCACCCGGTAGCGGTGTCCGGGGGTGAAGCGCGCCGTGTGCGGGACGGTGCGGTAGACGACTCCTTCGTTTTCGCCGCGCGATTTGAGGGACTGGGTACCGTCGATGACGTCGTCGACGGCCTTGTGGTTCCAGCCGCGTTGCGTGTAGGGGGCGTGCCGTCGGGCGATGTGGGTGCGGGGGTCGGTGGTGCCGCCCGCGTCGCCTTTGACGAAGGGTCCCCACCCTTGGGGGACGTGTTCGAAGTCCTCGTGGAGCAGGGCGTCTTGGTGGAGCGGAGCGTCCTCGGTCCGGGGTCGTGGGCTGCGGACGACGCGTATGTTGTCGAACCGGATGCGTGCGCCGCCCGCGGCGGCGGTGAGGGCGAGGGTCGTGGGGCCGCCCGTGGCGGGCACGGTGAAGCGGGTGGTCATCCACTGGAAGCGGGTGCCGTGTTTGCGGTCGGCGGCGATGTGGTTGACGGCTGTGGAGGTGTCCGTCCAGTTGACGGCGGTGATGCCGTCGGCGGTGCGGATCTCCAGGGCGGCCCGGCGGCGCTCCCCCGCGGTGGCGCCGACCTCGACCTGGACGGAGGCGGCGTAGTCGCCGGGGGTGAGGCGGGTGAGGCGCTGGCTGACGGAGGCGGGGCCTCCGGCGCCGATGACGAGTTCGTGGTCGCCGAGGGGGCTGAGGGTGACGGTGGCGGGTCCGGTGACGTGCCGGCCGTCGAGGGTGCCGGAGTGGAAGCCGGGGTCGTGGAGGGGGGTGCCCTCGCCCCAGTCGGGGTCGGTTCGGCCGTGGGCGGTGTCCCGGGTCCGGGTCCGGGTGAGGACGTAGGGCTGTCCGGCGGCCGCGTCGATGGTGATCCTCCCGTCCCGTACGGGGAGTTCCCGGGGGTCGGTGCGGCCCTGGTCGGTGAGGCGGTGGAGGACGGCGGTGCGTTGCCGGGACCAGCCGCGCGGCAGGGTCCACCGGGTGCGGCCGCCCCGGGGGTTGTAGTGGTAGAGCTTGGCGGGGTCGGTGGCCTCGCGGGGTTCCCAGGGCAGGAGGTAGGTGCCGTCGTCGTAGACGGTGCGGCCGTCGGTGGTGATGCGGCGGGTGCCGGTCGTGTCAGCCGTGCCGGTGACGGTGGTGCGGGTGGGTCCGGCGAAGGTGATCCGGTGGTCTTCCCAGGTGTGGATCGGGAACGCCTGCAAGTACTTGGCGGGAAGGTTTTCGGTCCAGAGCTGCCGGTAGAAGGGGGCCCAGTCGGTCTTGCCCTGCCAGCCTTCGAAGGTGCCGAGTTTCGCGGTGCCCAGGAGGGGCCATTTGTCGGCGAAGACGTCCTTCTGGTGGTGGCGGATGAAGCGGATCAGCCGGGAGTTGATGCCGCGTGAGGTGTCGGGCCCGTAGTCGGTCTCGTTGGCCCAGTGCGACCAGAGGCTGGAGCGTTCCAGCCCGTGTCCCCATTCGGTGGTGATCTGCCAGCCCTGTGCGCGCAGTTCGCGTTGGAGCCGGTCGGAGGTCCAGCCGGATTCGCGGAAGACGTCGATGTAGAGGGTGGTGAGTGCGGGGTCGGTCTCGTCGCGGAGCTGCCGGAAGCGGCGGGCGATGTCGCCGGAGAGGAGGTCGCGGCGGGCGTCGATGCGGTAGGACTGGTCGAGCCAGTCCCACTGTCTGTCGTTCTTGTCGACGAGTGTCTCGGAGAAGGCGTGCGCGACGGGGTAGGACTCGGTGGTGTTGACGTGGACGGCGAAGTCGCTGTTCCACTTCTTTCCGGCGCGCAGGAGCGTGTTGAGGTCGTCGAGTCCCCCGGCGCGTTCGTTGTAGTTGCCTCCGTAGTCGGGGTGCGCGGAGTCGTGGCCCTCGGACTGGTAGCCCTTGAGGAGGGTGAACTGGCGTAGTCCGTCGGTGGCCAGGGCGATGCGTTTGACGTGGTCGAGGGTGGCCAGGAACGGGTTGGTGGCCTGGCTGGCGAAGTTGAAAGGGATGTGCGGGACGACGCGGAGGTGCTGTTCGTCGGCGCCGGGCGGGTCGGTCATGATGTCGCGGAAGGCGATCGCCGCGTCCTGCCAGTCCGCCCGTCCGTCGCCGTTGCGGTCGCGGGTGACGACGACGGTCGCGTACGGCAGCGGCTCGGTGTCCCCGGTGGCCGCCCCGGCGGCGCGGTGGGTCCACTGGCCGCAGGCGAGCCGGGTCTCGGTGCGGGTCCCGCGCCGGAGGGTCTGCCACCACAGGCGGCCGTTCTCCCAGGCGGTGGCCGCGTCGGGCCGGTCGTACACGGTGTTGGTCTCGATGGCGGCGGCGAGTTCGCCGGTGCTGACGACGGCGTAGGCGCAGCCGGTCGGGGCGGTGTCGGCGGGGGTGCCGGGCGCGGGGTGTACGAGGGTGTCGCCGTTCTTGTTCTTGTCGAGCTGGACGCGGGCGGCGAGGAGGGCGGCCCCGGGCTGGGTGCTGCGGACGCTCAGCAGGGCGAGCCCGGGGAGTTGCAGGGTGCCGATGCGCAGGTCGGGGGTGTCGGCGATGCGGGTGACGCGCCAGTGGACGAGCCAGGCGTCGACGTGGATCTCGATGTCGACGCGGGCGCCGCCGGTGAGGGTGAGGGTGTAGCGGGCGCGGTCGGCCCGGATGGTGGCGGTGACGGCGGGGGTGTGGGCGGTGCCGTCGACGAGGAGTGTGGTGGCGGGTTCGTCCTGTCCGTGCAGGACGGCGCCGGTGGTGCGGTCGGTGTACGAGACGATCCGGGGGAAGGCGGTGTCGACGCGGACGTCGAGCGCGGTGGAGCGCAGGACGGCTTCCCCTGTCGCGGCGTGCGCGGTGCCGCCGGTGAGGGCGGTGGTGGTGACGAGGGCAGTGGCGGCGGTAGCAGTGGCGGTGAGGACGACGGCCCGCCGGGTGGGGCCGGGGTCCGCCGGGTGGGGCTGCGGGCTGGCGGGGTTCATGGTGCCGCTCTCCCTTCCGCGCCGGTCCGTGCGGCCGCGCACGGCGTCACCTTGCGGTGCGTGCGGTGCGGACGACCATGGACAAAGGGGCGGCGGGTATTGGACTATCGGCCGCCGGGCGGCAGGATTCGACCATGATTGCGAAACTTCTGAGCACGGTGATCGACTGTCCTGATCCTGCCGGTCTGGCCGCCTTCTACGCGGGAATCCTCGGCGGCCGGGTGGACGACGGCGATCCGGAGTGGGTGGAGCTGTACGCGCCGGACGGGCGCCGGTTCTCCTTCCAGAAGGTGGCCGGTCACCGGCCGCCGCGGTGGCCGGATCCGGAGCATCCGCAGCAGTTCCACCTCGACTTCGAGGTGGACACGATCGCGGACGTGGAGCGGGCGCAGCGTGAGGTGGAGGCGCTGGGGGCGGTGTTCCTGCACGACAGTGGCGGGAAGGTGCGCGGGTTCCGGGTGTTCGCGGATCCTGCGGGGCATCCGTTCTGTCTGTGTTACGGGCAGTCCTGACCTTTTGGTTCGGTGCGGCCGCGGTGGGTGCGCGGCCGCGTGTCCCGTCCCCTTCCGCCGCATGTCCCGTCCCTTCCGGGTGTTGTTCGTTCATCAGGGGCCGCCGTAAGGGGTGTTGAATCCCCCTACCTCTGTGGCGCATGTTGCGTATGTGACGCCTGTGGCGCACGCGAAGCGATTGCCTGATGTGATCTGGGACACGCATAGATTTGGATGAACGACGAAGCGTTGCGTCCGTCCCCCCTCTCGCGCCCCCTATGCCCGGATGTTCCACACGGTCAGTTAAAGCGGATGCGGTAACTCCTGTTCCTCCGGAATTCATTGATCATCGGTCTGGCGTCGCTTTGTTGATCTCCCGTAACCTGTCGAGCAACTTCCAGGGTGTCGTAACTGAAGGAAGTGCGATGGAGTACATTCCAGCTCGGATCGCAAGAGAATCTCCTATCGACGACGGACTTGCTCGTATTCAGGAACGGCTGCACGAAGACTTAACTCCGATCAGCGTTCGCGTCCCCTCATGCACAGCGCCTCTTCATTCGGGCATCCAGCCCTCGGCCGCATATATCGCACGGCATTTCACATCCGGTCCGACAATCTCGATCTCCGCGGCGCGGAGTCCGGAGACCGGGCCGCGAAAAACCGGTCCGGTGCGAACTGCCGGGCGCCGGACGACACCGCTCGTCCCGGCCTCCGGGGTCTCCCGTCGCACGACAGGACGGAAGCGATGACCACGGAAGCGAAGATCGACGACTGGCTGAGCGACTACATCACCCAGCCGCACGACCGCCTCGGACGCGGCGGGGCCGTCTGCCCGTTCGTGCTGCCGTCACAACGGGCCGGATCGCTGGAGATACGGGTGTGCGCGGCCGGCCCGGACCCCAGTGTCGCGAGTATCGCGAAAACGATCCTCGAGGGGCTCGACACCTACGATCTGATCGACTGGAAGGGCGCGAACCCGGCGCTGCGGAGCCTGCTGGTGGCCCTGCCCGATCTGGAGCCGTCCGAGTGCCGTCTGCTCGACGACGCGCACCGGGAGGTCAAGCCGACGGCGGTGCACCGGGGCATGATGATCGGGCAGTTCCACCCGCTGTGCGAGGAGCCGGCCATCAGGAATCCCGGTTTTCCTGTCAGCCGCTCACCGGTGCCGCTGGTGGCGATACGCCCCATGGCCCTGCACGACATCCTTTTCCTCAACAATCAGAAGGAATGGTTCCTGGAGTACCGTCGGCGTTTCGGCGGTTACTACAAACCCGGCAGGGATTCCATGGAGCCGTTGTTCACCGAACTGTTCCAACGTGCATGTACAGCACACGGTGTCGACGCATGAGCGGTGATACCGGCTATCTGGGATTCAGCAGAGCGGATCTCGACCGGGAGTACTCGCCCAGTTCCGTCGTCCCCAGCCTGCCGCTCCACCTGCGCGAGTACGCCGAACTCAGCGCCGCCGCGCGGGAAAAGCACCGACCGCTCTCCGGCCTCCGTTACGGTTCGTCTCCCGAGGCGCGGCTCGACCTGTTTCCCGTGGCGGCACCGGCGGGCGGCGCGTCGGCTCTCCAGGTCTTCGTGCACGGCGGTTACTGGCAGGAGGTCACGAAAGAGGAATCCGCTTTCGCGGCCCCGGACTTCATCGCCGCGGGCACGGCGTTCGCGGCGCTCGACTACGGACTGGCGCCCGCGTACTCCCTCGACGGCATCGTCGCCATGGTGGGTGAGGCCGTGGCCTGGCTCCATGCCAACGCCGCCCGCTTCGGGATCGATCCACGGCGCATCCATCTCAGTGGGAGCTCCGCGGGCGCGCAGCTGGTGGCGATGGCACTCGTCCGGGACGAGGCACGGCGGATCGCGGGCGCCACTCTGCTGAGCGGCGTCTACGACCTGGAGCCCCTGCGGCACACCTATGTGAACGACGTCCTGGGGCTGGATGCCGACGCCGCACTGCGCAACAGCCCGGTCCACCACCTGCCGAAGCGGCTTCCGCCGGTCGTCATCGCGCGCGGCGGGGGCGAGACGGGGGAGTTCGTCCGCCAGCACGACACCATGGCCGCGCTGCTCCGGCAGCGCGCCGTGGTCACCGAGCTCACCTGCCCGGCGCGGAACCACTTCGACCTCCCCTACGACCTGGGGAATCCGCGCACCGCGCTCGGCAGGGCCGTGCTCGCGCAGATACAGGCATCGCAGACACAGGCAGCGCAGATACAGGCATCCGACACCGCGTCCACCGAGGAGGGATGACGTGCCCACGAACACCCAGCAGTCCGGAACGCAGCCCGGAACACAGTCCGGAAGCGGGGGGTGCCCGTACGCGTCCGGCGAACAGCAGGTCCCACCGGGCAGCACCCCCTATGCGGCGTACGCCTGCATGGACACCTTGCTGTCGCTGCAGCATCCCCGGACCGACGCGGAGACCGAGCCCGGCTTCATCATCCTGAGCCAGGTCAAGGAACTGCTGTTCAAGCTGCTGCACACGGAATTCGGCACCGCTCGCGGCCACTTGGCGGCGGACCGTGTCGACGACGCGCTCTGGACGCTGCGCCGCGCCGGCCGCGTGCAGCAGACGCTGCTGTCCTGCTGGGACGCGTTCAGTGCCCTGTCGCCGGGGGAGTTCGCCTCGTTCCGGGATGTGCTCGGTACCGCGTCCGGGTTCCAGTCCGTCATGTACCGCAAGCTCGAGTTCCTGCTCGGGAACAAGAACCCGCAGCTGGTGGAGCCGCACCGGGACACGGCGAAGTACGGCGAGGTGCTGGCCCAGTTGCGTGAGCCGAGCCTCTACGACGAGGCCGTCCGGCTGCTGGCCCGGCGCGGCCTGGACATCCCGCCGGAGCACACAGACCGGGACGTCTCGCTGCCGTACCGGCCGGACGGGAAGGTCGCGGCGGCCTGGCGCCTGATATACGAGCAGCCCACCCGGTACCGCGATCTGTTCCTGCTCGCCGAGGCGCTCACGGACACGGCCGACGCGTTCGCGCGCTGGCGCTACACCCACCTGCTGACCGTGCAACGGATGCTGGGCGACAAGCCGGGCACCGGCGGTACCGAGGGATCGAGCTGGCTCGGCGCCATCGCGGAGCACCGGTTCTTCCCCGAACTCTGGTCGATCAGGTCCGCCCTGTGAGCGGCGGAGGTACGGCGGACACGAGGGCGCGGGCCACGGCGGAAGGCCGCACGGCCGAGGAACTGGATGCCGCCGATCCACTGCGGGAGTTCCGGCGCGAGTTCGTCTGCGACGACCCGGAGACGGTCTATCTCGACGGGAACTCGCTCGGCCGGCTGCCGGCCGCCACGGCCGACTTCCTGGGCCGGACCGTACGGGACGGCTGGGGCGGCGGGCTGGTGGAGTCCTGGGAGACGTGGATCGGCTGGAGCCGGCGCCTCGGCGACCGGCTCGCGGCCCACACCCTGGGCGCCGGGCCGGGTGAGGTGGTGCTCTCCGACTCCACGTCGGTGAACCTGTACAAGCTGGCCGCCGCCGCGCTGGACGCCAGGCCGGGGCGCGGGACGATCCTGGCCGACGCCGACGACTTCCCCACCAACCGCTACATCCTGCAGGGCCTCGCCGAGCAGCGGGGGCTCCGTCTGGTGACGCTGCGCTCCGATCCCGACCACGGGCTCGGCCTGGACGTGCTGGGCGAGGCGCTCGGCGACGACGTCGCGCTCGTGGTGCTGTCGCTCGTCTCGTACCGCTCCGGGGCGCTCCTCGACATGGCGGCGGTCAACGGCGCCGCCGAGCAGGCCGGGGCACTCGTCCTCTGGGATCTCAGCCACGCGGCCGGGGTGGTCCCCGTGCGGCTCGGCGCGACCGGGGCGGACCTGGCCGTGGGGGCCACGTACAAGTACCTGAACGGCGGCCCGGGTTCGCCCGCCTTCCTGTATGTGCGGAAGGACCTCCAGCGGCGGCTCCGGCAGCCGGTCTGGGGGTGGTACGGACAGCGTGACCAGTTCGGGATGGGTGAGACGTACGAACCGGTGGGCGACATCGACCGGTTCCTGGTGGGCACTCCCCCGTTGCTCTCGCTGGCCGCGGTCCAGCCCGCCCTGGACGTCGTCGAGCGGGTGCCGATCGGTCTTCTGCGGGAGAAGTCGGTGCGGCTCGGCGAGTTCGCGGTCGGGCTGGCCGACGAGTGGCTGGCGCCGCACGGCTTCCGGCTCGCGTCCCCGCGCGACCCGGCCCGGCGTGGCGCGCACATCGCGCTGGCCCACCCCGAGGCGTCGCTCGTCTGCCGGGCGCTCCGTTCGGAGATGAAGGTGATCTGCGACTTCCGGCCCCCGGACCGGCTGCGGATCGGGCTCGCTCCGCTCTACACCCGCTTCACCGACGTCCGGGACGGCCTCGACCGCCTGCGTGCCCTCGTCGAGAACCGCGACTACGCACAACTGCCCGTCGCGACAACCCGCGTGACCTGAGAGGAATGATCAGTGACTGCCGAGAGCCCACTGACGAAGGACGACCTGGTCGGCATCCTGTTCGGCGGAGGCGCGTTCCAGATGCTGAACGCCGGCTGCGAGCTGGGGCTGTTCAGGCTGCTGCAGAAGCAGCCCGCGCTGTCCCCGGCGCAGGTGGCCGAGGAACTGGGCCTGGCCGCTCGGCCGGTGCAGATCCTGCTGCTGGGCACGACCGCCCTCGGCCTGACCGTCCGGACGGACGGCCGCTACCGCAACGGCGAGCTGGTCGACGGGCTGTTCCGGGAAGGCGCCTGGGACGTCATCGAGGACCTCGTCGAGTTCCAGCAGAAGGTCACCGGCCCCGCGAGCCTCGACTTCGCGGCGTCCCTCCGGCAGAACACCAACGTCGGCCTGCGGCACATCCCCGGCGACGCCGACGACCTCTACCAGCGGCTGGCCGGCGACCCCGGACTGGAGCAGCTCTTCTACCGCTGCATGAAGTCCTGGTCGACGCTGTCGAACCCGATCCTGGTGGAGAACGCCGACCTCTCCGGGGTCGGGAACGTCCTCGACGTCGGCGGCGGTGACGGCGTGAACTCGATCGCGCTCGCCGCCGCCAACCCCGGTGTCTCGTTCACCGTGTTCGACCTGCCCGGGGCCGTGGCCATCGCGCGGGACAAGATCCGGCACCGGGGTCTGAGCGACCGCATCGGCGTCGCCGAGGGCGACATGTTCGCCGATGCCTTCCCGGAGGGCCACGACTGCCTGCTGTTCGCCAACCAGCTCGTCATCTGGTCCCCCGAGGAGAACCGCCTCCTGCTGCGCAAGGCCTACGAGGCGCTCCCGGACGGCGGACGGGTCCTGATCTTCAGCGCCATGTCCGACGAGACCGGCGACGGCCCGCTGTACGCGGCCCTCGACAACGTCTACTTCGCCACGCTCCCGACGGGCAGCAGCATGATCTACCACTGGGCGCAGTACGAGGAGTGGCTGACCGACGCCGGATTCTCCGAGGTGGTGCGGCTCCCCGGGAAGACGTGGACGCCGCACGGCGTGATCGCCGCCAGGAAATGAGCGACGGCCTCGCACAAAGACGGCCTCGCACGAGCCTCACACGAAAGGAGTGACATGATCGATATTGGCCTGGCCTTCTTCCCCGATGTCGACGAGCGCGACCGGGGCGCGGCCGAGTATTTCGCGCGGTGCCTCGACTTCGTCGAACTCGGGGACCGGCTCGGATTCCAGCACGTACGCATCGTCGAGCACTACTTCCGCAGATACGGCGGGTACTCCCCCAACCCCATCGTCTTCCTCTCGGCGGCCGCCCAGCGGAGCCGCCGGATGAAGCTGATCACGGGTGCGGTGCTGCCCGCCTTCAATCATCCGCTCAAACTGGCCGGTGAGATCGGGATGCTCGACGCCCTCTCGGGCGGGCGCGCCGAGATAGGGTTCGCGCGGGCCTTCCTCCCGCACGAGTTCCAGCGGTTCGGCGTCGACATGGACGAGAGCCGGGCCCGTTTCGACGAGGGCGTGAAGGTCGTCCGGGATCTCCTGGCCCACGAGGACGTGGCCCACCACGGCCGCTTCCACCGCTTCCCGCCGACCACGTCCCTTCCCCGGCCCACGCAGCGCCCCCACCCGCCGTTCTGGATCGCCGCGCTGTCCTCGGCGGAGAGCTTCCGGCTCGCCGGTGAGCTGGGCTTCGGCATCATGGCCCAGCCGGTGGTCCCCGACGCGCTCCGCACGAACCTCGACGTCTACCGGAGCGCGTGGAAGGAGGCCGGGCACCCCGGCGACGGCCGCGTCATGCTCGCGTTCCACATGCTGTGCGCGCCGGACGGGGAAGAGGCGCGCGCCATCGCCCGCGAGCCGGTCGACCGCTATCTCCGGATGCTGGCGGAAGCCGCGGGCGAATGGACCGACGGTGTGCGCAGTGCCGATTATCCCGGCTACGAGAAGATGATCGAAAAGCTGCGCCAGGACGATTTCGACCGGCTCCGCGAGCGCGGCTCCGCGCTCGTCGGCTCCCCCGACGAGATCACCGAGATGCTGCTCGACTACCACGCGACGTGCGGGGGGTTCGAAGCGGCCAGCGTTCAGTTCTACTTCTCGGACATCGATCCCGGGCTCGCGCGCAGCTCGCTCGAACTGTTCGCGACGCAGGTCATGCCAAGGATCAAGCAGGCCTAGCCTGCGACCTTTTGGGAGGGTGGTCGTGTCAGAAATCCGAAGTGACTTCATCACCGATTACGACAGTCTTGCCGATCAATGGTGGGATCCACGAGGACCGCTCGCCCCGCTGGGCTGGATCGCGCGGGCCCGCGCCGAATTCATCCCCGCGCCCCGGAACGAACAGGCGAGTCTGCTGGATGTCGCCTGCGGGGGCGGCCTGTTCGGCCCGCACCTGTCCGGCAAGGGCTACCGCCTGGTCGGCGTGGACCTGTCGGCCATGTCGCTCCGCGAGGCTCTCCGCCACGGCTTCGACGAGGTCGTCCAGGCCGATATCACCGATCTCCCCTTCGAGGACGAGTCGTTCGACGTCGTCA
This sequence comes from Streptomyces sp. NPDC002537, assembly GCF_053594975.1. Taxonomy (NCBI): domain Bacteria; kingdom Bacillati; phylum Actinomycetota; class Actinomycetes; order Kitasatosporales; family Streptomycetaceae; genus Streptomyces; species Streptomyces sp. NPDC002537. Next base: position 56,439 of record NZ_JBSFWT010000004.1, on the reverse strand, counting down.
CGGCGGGGCAGTGCCTCGAACACGTACCGGACCCCTTCGCGGTGGTGAAGGAGCTGTGCCGGGTCCTGCGCCCCGGGGGCACCCTGGTCGTCGACACCATCGCCGACACCACGCTGGCCAGGGTGGTGTCCATCACGCTCGCGGAGAACATCCCCTTCCCGGGCCATCCGCCCCGCGGCACGCACGACCACCGTCTCTTCGTCAACCGGGAGCGGCTGGTCCGGACCGCGCGGTCGCATGGTGTGGAGCTCGATCTGCTCGGTCTGCGCCCGCATTTCGGCGACATGCTGCGCTTCTTCGCCCGGCGTCTCGACGAGGTCCGCATGGTGCCCGTCAAGTCCACCGACCTGCTCTACCTGGGGGTGGGGACGAAATGGTGACGACCGCTCAACAGCCGCCGGTCCGGATCACCTTGCGGGACCTGTGGGTCGGTGCCCGGCCGAAGACCATGCCCGCGACCTGGGCACCGCTCGTGATGGGACTGGCGATCGCCCACTCGCTCGGCCCGGTCGACTGGTGGCGCGCCGTACTGACCGTGCTGTTCCTCCTCGGCTTCGTCATCGGCACGAACTTCTGCAACGACTACAGCGACGGCATCCGGGGAACCGACAGCAACCGGGTCGGGCCCGTCCGCCTCGTCGGCTCCGGGCAGGTGTCGCCCCGGCAGGTCCTGCGCGTCGGCATGGTCTGCTACGCGGTCATGGCCGCGGCCGGGGTGATCCTGGCCGCGACGGTCTCGTGGTGGATGCTCGCGGTCACGGTGTTCTGCGGGCTGGGCGGCTGGTACTACACCGGCGGCTCCAAGCCCTACGGCTACCGGGGGCTCGGCGAGGTCAGCGTCTTCGTCCACCACGGCCCGATCTTCGTGTGCGTCACGGCCGGCGTCCAGCTCGGCCGCGTGCCCTGGCTCGCGCTCGCGGCCTCGGTCCCCGCGGGTCTGCTCTGCTGCGCGCTGCTGGTGACCAACAACCTCCGGGACATCGAGACCGACGCCGCGGCCGGGAAGATCACCCTGGCGGTGCGGCTGGGCGAGCCGCGCACCCGCGCCCTCTACGCGTGCGTCGTCGGCGTCGCCTTCGCCTCCGCCCTGGCCCTGGCCCCGGCCCGCCCCTGGGCGCTCCTCGTGCTCGCCGCCCTCCCGTTCGCCGTCGCACCGCTGCGCCGCGTGCTGGGCAGGGCCCGCGGAACCGACCTGATCCCGGCCCTGGAACACACCTGCCTGCTGCTGTTCGCCTTCGGGACCCTGCTCGCGATCGGCCTGGCCGTATGACCCCCGAGGGGAGGGCACCCATGACGCCCGATCACGAAGTCGCCGTCATCGGCGCCGGGTTCGCCGGCATCGGCTCGGCGATCGGTCTGCTCCGGGCCGGCATCGACGACTTCGTGGTCCTGGACCAGCAGGACGACGTCGGCGGCACCTGGCACACCAACAAGTATCCCGGCATCGCCGTGGACATCTCCGCGTTCAACTACTCGTTCGCCTCCGAACCGGTCGCGTCGTGGTCCCGGGTCTTCCCGCCCGGAGCGGAGCTGAAGGCGTACGCGGACCACTGCGTCGACAAGTACGGCATCCGGCCCCACCTGCGGCTGAACGCGAAAGTCCTGCGGACCGAGTACGACACGTCGGAGCACCTGTGGCGGATCTTCCTGGGCGACGGCACGTCGACGACGGCGCGGTTCGTCATCTGTGCCACCGGCTGGCTCACCAAGCCGAAGACGCCCGACATCAAGGGACTCGACCGGTTCGAGGGCGAGGTCGTGCACACCGCGGCCTGGGACCCGTCCATGGACCTGGCCGGCCGGCGCGTGGGGCTGATCGGCACCGGCGCGTCGGCGGTGCAGGTCGTTCCGGCGATCGCCGCCGAGGTGAAGCGGCTCCATGTCTACCAGCGCACCCCGATATGGCTGCTGCCGAAGCTGGATTTCGCGATCCCCGACGCGGCCCGGCGGCTGTTCAGGGCCGCTCCGTGGACGCAGCGGACGATCCGGCTGCTCACGGACGCGATGACGGAGATCAGCTTCGTGATCGCCATGACGCACAACCGCCAGTTCCCCTTCCTGGTGAAGGGCGGCGAGGCGCTGTCCCGGCTCTATCTGCGCAGCCAGGTCGGGGGCGACCGCGCGCTGATGGAGAAGCTCACCCCCACGTACGCGCTGGGCTGCAAGCGCCCGTCGCTGGCCAAGGACTACTGGCGTTCCTTCACCCGCGACAACGTCGAGCTCGTCACCGAGGGCATCGAGGAGATCACCGAGACCGGTATCCGCACGGCGGACGGCGCGGAGCACGAGCTCGATGTGCTGGTGCTGGCCACCGGATTCCACGTCCTGGAGAACCTGCCTCCCTTCCCGATGCACGGGAGCGGCGGCCGTGAACTCCGGGAGTTCTGGCGGACCGAACGGTTCCAGGCCTACGAGGGCAGTTCGGTCAAGGGCTTCCCGAACCTGTGGTTCATCGTGGGGCCGTACTCCTTCACCGGCGGCTCCTGGTTCGGCGCCATCGACTACCAGGTCACCCACGCCCTGCGGGTCATCAAGGAGGCCCGGCGGCGGCGGGCCACGGAGGCGGTGATCCGGCCGGAGAAGCACGACGAGTCGTTCCGGACGATGCTGCGCCGGCAGCGGAACACCATCTTCGCGAACGACAGGTGCGGAGGGGCGAACAGCTACTACTTCGACGGGCACGGTGACGCCCCGGCCGTCCGCCCGGCCACGACGTACGAGTCGGCCTGGCGGGCCAGGCATTTCGACCTCGACGACTACCGCTACGACCGAGCCCGGTCCGGCCATGCCGGCTGACGGCCGGAGAACCGACCCTGGAGGCCGCTGTGGTGCGATTCGCTGATGTACGGGGAAGGGACCGCTCGCTGTGCGTCTTCTACGGGCTGTTCACCGTCGCCGGCTTCGTCGTCATGGGCTGGATGGCCGTCGCGTATGTGCTGGAACCCCATGACGGTGGTCCGGTCGGCGTCGTCCGGGACTTCCTGCACGACGCCACGACGAATCTGGCGTCCCAGTTCGTCTACGCGGACCTGACGCTCGTCTGGATCGCCCTGGCGGGGTTCATGATCGCGGAGGCGCGGCGGCTCGGCATCCGGTACGTCTGGGCGTACATCATCGGTGCCCCGGTACTGGCGCTGTGCGTGAGCTTCACGCTCTTCATGCTCGTCCGCCAGCTGAAGAAGACGGCCGCCGCGCCGAGTGGTGAGAGGCCGCGGGTCGCCGTCCGCTGACATCCCGGCGGACGGCCGGGCCGGGCCCCAGCCTCATCCGGCGGCGCCCGCCCGTCCCCTCCTCCGGTCCACCGGGAAGAGGGCCGTCACCTGCCAGCCGCCCTCGGGGGCGGGGCCCGCCGACAGCGCGCCGCCCATCGCCTTGGCGCGTTCGGCCAGGCCGACGAGGCCGAAGCCGCCTCCTCTGGCCTGTTCGGAGAGCGGTGCCGCGTGCTTGCCGTCGTCGGCGATCCGCAGTTCGACGCCGGCGGCGACTCCCCGTACGCCGATGCGTACGGCCGTGGCGTCGGCGGCGTGCTTGCGGATGTTGGTGAGGGCCTCGCGGACGACGCGGTGGACGCCCGCGGCGACGTCGCCGGGGATCCAGTCCTCCAGGCCCTGTTCGATGTAGAGGACGACCGGCGGGCCGGTGCGGGCGAAGGCCTCGGTGAGGGCGCGGACCTCGGGGAGGCCGGCGACCGGCGCGGTCTCGGCGTCGCCCTCGCGCAGGACGCCGACGAGGCGGCGCATCGCGTTGAGGGATTCGCTCGCGGAGGTCTCGATGCGCTCGAAGGCCGCCGCGGCGGGCCTTCCTTCGAGGGCGGTGAACCGGGCGGCCTGTGCCTGGACGACGATGCCGGTGACGTGGTGGGCGACGAGGTCGTGGAGTTCGCGGGCGAGTTCGAGCCGCTCGGCGGTCCGTACGGCCGCCATGTCCCGTACGCGCTGGCCGGATTGGTTGCGCAGCAGCAGGGAGTAGGCGGTGACGACGACGGTGAGGGTGCCGAAGACGGCGGTGAAGGGTCCGGGGCTGAGGTCGCGCATGGGGGCGGCGATGCAGGCGATACCGATCAGGGGGCCGAGGGTGACGGCGACGCGGGTGGCGGGGTGCTGGAGGACGGCGGTCAGCAGGACGAGGAGGGCGATGTCCTCCCCCATGCCCCAGACGGTGGAGGGGTGGTTGCTGATCATGAGGACGGCCGAGGTCGTCAGGGAGACGGTGGCAGCGACGGCGCCCCGTACGGCGAGCGGGATCCAGCCGTAGGGGACGGCGCAGAGGCAGACGGTGACGCCGGAGGCGAGGACCATGGCGTGCGGCTGGCTGGGCTGCCGGGCGAGGACGAATCCCTCGAAGCCGACCAGGGTGAGGAGGACGGCGCCGAGCGCGGCCTTGGCCGCGACGGCCCGCCGGGGGTGCCGGGCCGCCCACCCGGCGCGTCTGGTCACGCTCCGCCCGAGGCCAGCCCGCTCTCCCAGGCCCAGGCGGCGATCTCGACGCGGTTCCGGGCGTCGAGCTTCAGCTGCACGTTGGCCAGGTGGGTCTTGACCGTGGACAGGGAGACGAACAGTTCGGCGGCGATCTCGGCGTTGGTGGCGCCGCGGGCCAGGCAGCGCACGACGTCGGCCTCGCGGTCGGTGAGGGGCTCGGACGGGGTGCGGACGGGGCCGGCGCCGGCGCCCGCCGGGGCCATGTCGCGCAGCAGGCGGACGGTGATGGCGGGCGAGATGAGGGAGTCGCCGACGGCGGCGGCGTGCACGGCCTCGACGAGCATGGCGGGGCTGGCGTCCTTGAGGAGGAAGCCGGAGGCGCCGTTGCGGAGCGCGGTGTGCACGTATTCGTCGAGGTCGAAGGTGGTGACAATGACGATGCGGGGCCGGGGGCCGCGCTCGGGGTGGGCGGCGGCGAGCTCGGACAGGCGGCGGGTGACCTCGAGCCCGTCGAGCTTGGGCATGCGGATGTCGAGGAGGAGGACGTCGGGCCGGTGCTCCTCGACGGCCGCGAGGGCCGCCTCGCCGTCCACGACGTCGGCGACGACCTCGATGTCGGGCTGGCTCTCCAGGATCATCCGGAAGCCGGTGCGGACCATCTCCTGGTCGTCCGCGATGACCACGGTGGTCGCCATGCTGTTCCCTCGCACTGTTCCTCGCCGGTGCCCGGGTGTGCCCGGGGTGTCCTCTGCCCTCTTCTGCCCTCTTCGCGTCCCTCCATGTCACCGGGGGTGACGGGCGGCCGCGACCGCAACGGTCAAGCGTCCGTCCCCGTGCGGGCGGAGCGGCGCAGCGCGACCCGGACGCCGTAGGCGCCGCCGCCCGCGAGGAGCAGGGCCGCTCCGGCGAGGGCCGGGGTGCCGATGTCGTGGCGGCCCTTGATGGCCTCGCTGGCCTCGACGACGCGTTTGACGGGGTTGCTGGAGACGGCGCGGACCTTGTGGCGGCCGTCGTCGGTGCCCGTCGCGGTGCGGGTGCGGGTGGCGCCGTGCGGGGAGCGGCCGTCGTGGGCGGGCTTGGTGCCGTGGCCCTGGGCGGCCTTGGTGCCGCGCTGGTGGTCCTTCGGCGTGTCGCCCGCGGGGGCGTCCGGGGTGTGGCGGAGGGCGCCGGAGGAGAAGTCGTAGTAGGCGGGCTGCTCGGTGCCGTCGAGGTCGGCGCGCAGGGTGGGGCGGGCGGTGTCGCCGCCGATGATGCGCAGGTGCAGCCGGTCGAGGTCGGCGGTGGGCCGGGTGGTGTCGATGGTGCGCTGCTGTTTGCCGTGGGTGACGGTGGCCCGGGTGCCGCCGTCGCCGGAGGTGAGGCGGGCGTGGCTGCCGTCGGGGAGCTGGACCTGGCGCACGGTGGCCGGGCGGCCGGGGTGTCCGTCCCTGCCCGCGGCGTCCCCGGTGCCCCCGGTGCCCGCGGCGAAGGCGCTCGCCGTCGGCCAGACCACCGCGCCGACGGCGGCGGTGAGAAGGGTGACGGTGGCGATGCGGTGCTTGGCGGACACGGAGGTCCCTTTCCGTGCGTACGGTTCGGTCCACGGCCCACGGGGTCCGGATCGCCTCTGCCTCCGGGGCCGCGTGGGCCGTGTCTCACACGTTACGGACCTTTATGGGCTCCACACTTCGACTGTCCGACCATTCCCGCATCGGCCGAAAGGATGACGGTGGGTGCCGTGCGTCATACCGCGGTCCTGGGGGCGGGGTGGGTCCGGCGGGGTGCCGCGCGGGCTGTTCCGTCCCGTGCCGGGAGACGGGTCCCGGGGCCCGCGGGGCCGTCGGGGCGGGTTCCCGGCCCGGGGAAAGGGGCAGGTCCGCTGCGCCGTACGGGTCGGGTGAACCGCCGGACGGCCCATTGACGGCGGGGCCGTGGCGGCCGGGCGGGCGGGGTCAGCCGCCGAGGCTCGCCGCCGCGCTCCTGATGTTCGCGGCGAAGGTGCTCACCTCGCTGTAGACGCCGGGGTAGCCGGGGCGCGCGCAGCCCTGGCCCCAGCTGACGATGCCGACCTGGATCCACTCGCCGGCGTTGTCCTGACGGAACATGGGGCCGCCGGAGTCGCCCTGGCAGGTGTCGACGCCGCCCTGTTCGAGGTACCCGGCGCAGATCTCGTCGCCGGGGGTGAGGGCTCCGCCGTAGGCCTTCTGGCAGGCGGCGTCGTCGACGTAGGGGACGGTGGCCTTGAGGAGGTAGCGCTCCTGGGGGCCGCCCTCGGTGGCGGCGCCCCAGCCGACGATGGTGAAGGTGCCGTTGTTGTAGGCGGGGGTGTCGGCGATCTTGAGGGTGGGCCGGTCGACGGGGCGGGCGAGCTTGATGAGTGCCCAGTCCTTGCCGGTGCCGTTGTAGCCGGGGGCCTGGAGCACCTGGGTGGAGTTGGTCTTGACGGCCTGGGCGGAGTCGAGGTCGACGACGCCGGTGGTGGCGGTGATCGAGGTGTTGGGGCCGCTGCCGTCGACGCAGTGGGCGGCGGTGAGGACGATCTGCCGGGTGTAGAGGGCGCCGCCGCAGCCCATGGACAGCCGCACCATCCACGGGAATTCGCCCTGCTGGGCGCGGTCGCCGCCGACGACGGTGCGGCCCGGACCGGGGTCGTGGGCCTGGGCGACGGCGGGCTGGAGGGTGAACGCGGCGGCCACCACGGCGAGGACGGCCACGGTTCTCCTGAGTGCTGTGAGGTAGGTGCGCAACGGACTTCCCTTCGTGGAGGGTGAGCCGTACATGTCAGGATCATGTCAATCCGATATTCGAACATGAGTCCTTGCGGCGCGCTGTGATTATGGGGACGCCCGAAAGGAGCGACAAGCCTTCCGTTTCGGCCAGCCACGGCCGCCCCCGGGCTCCGCCCGCACACCACCGGCCCGCGCTTACAGTGGAGGCAGGGCAGGGACGGACCAAGGGGGTGGTCGCGTGGGCTCGGACCTCGGGATCGTGCACGGGTTTCCGCACCTGGACACCGTGCGGGCCGCGATCACCGCGCTGTACAAGAGGCTCTCCCACGACACGGTGCACTCCTTCGGGGCGAGCGTGCTCCCCGTGGACGTGGCCTTCTCCGACGACGAGAACCCCTATCTGGGCGTCCAGCGGGTCGCCGGGGTGATGGTCCGGCACCTCCGGCTGCCCGACGCGCGGATGATCGTCAGCTTCCGCGAGATGCGGCACGCCGGGAGCGTCGAACTCGCCGCGGGTCCCGAGTACTTCGTCGAGCTCAACTCCCGCTTCAAGACCCACCGCAGGGACATCGGCGCGGCCCTCGCCCACGAGGTCATGCACGTCTATCTGCACCGGCTCGACCTGGGCTTCCCCGGCACGCGGGACAACGAGATCCTCACCGACACCGCGGCGGCCTACCTGGGCTCCGGCTGGCTGCTGCTGGACGCGTACCGCGAGTCGTCGGTCTCCACCCAGAAGCTGGGCTACCTCACGCCCGAGGAGTTCGGCTACGTCCTCGCCAAGCGGGCGCTGGCCTTCCGCGAGGACCCCGCGCCCTGGTTCACCAGCCCGCAGGCGTACGACGCGTACGTCAAGGGCATGGCCCGCGCCCGCCGGGACGAACAGCGGCCCCCGCTCGCCGCGGCGGGCCTGCTGGGCCGCCACCGCTACGCCCGCGACCGCCGCACCGCCCACTCCTCCCCCACCGGCGGCTACGCCTTCGAGGGGCGCGACCCGCTGCGGGTCAGCTTCCCCTGCCCGACCTGCCACCAGCGGCTGCGGGTGCCGGTGCAGGGCAGACTGCGGGCGCGGTGCGGCCTGTGCGGGACGGTCCTCGACTGCGACACCTGAGCGCTCCGCCGGGTGTGCGGTCCGTCGGCTGCGGGTGCGTCGTTGCTGGTCGCGCCCACGCGGCGGAGCCGCAGATCGACGCTGCCCCGCGCCCCTTACGGGCGCGGCACCGGACTTCCACGAGCCCGCACAGCGGGAGACCGCGAGGATCCGCCGGACGGGCTTCAGCGGGCGCCCCACCACTGCCGCAGCACCCGCTCCGCCGGTTTGCCGTGCGGGGTGTAGGCGAGCCGCTTGGCGGTCTCGCCGCTGCCCGGCCAGTCGTCCCACATCCACCAGCAGACCCCCGCCCACCACGGCTTTCCGTCGAAGGCGGCGAGCAACGCCTCGTAGGCGGCGGCCTGTTCGTCGTCGCCGCTGGACTTGCTGACGGTCCAGGAGTACGGGGCGGTGGTGGTGCCGCGCTGGCTGACGTAGCCCGCCTCGGTGAAGAGGATCCGGCGGTGCTCCCGCGCGGAGAAGGCCGCCAGCTCGTCGCCGATCGGCTTCCACGCCTGCCGCAGGCCGCTGGCGTCCGTGGTGGCCTTCCGCGCCAGCGGCCAGTAGGCGTCGACGCCGATGACGTCGAGATCCCCCCAGAACGGGATGTTCCGGTACTCGTCGTAGTTGGCGGCGTAGGTGAGCGGCCCCCCGTAGACCTTGCGGACCGCCGCGACGACCTTGCTCCAGCGCCCGCCGTCCCGTGAGGTCCCGGCGAGTTCGGTGCCGACGGCGAGCTGTTCGGTCCGGGTGTCGGCGGCGAGCCCGGCGTAGTGGGTCATCAGGCGTTCGTACGCGCCGAACCAGGCGTCCGGATCGGCGGGTCTGATGCCGGCGCGGTCCTCGCCGTTCGCCAGGTCGACATGCGGCTTGACCATGACCTTGAGCCCGGCGGAGTGCGCGAGGCCGATGATGTGCCGGAGGCTGTCGTCGCTCGCCGTCTCCTCGGTGGTGTGCATCGCGGGGTCGGTGACACCGTCCTGGTACCAGGTGGGGGTGAAGGTCACCCAGCGGGCCCCGGTGCCGGCGATCTGCCGGAGGTACGTCGCGGCCTCGGGCCTGCTGTAGTCGTCGGTGTTCCACGAGGGGAGCGTGATGCCTCGCAATCCGCTCACCTTCCTGTCGTCGGGCCGGCCGCTCGGCGTCGTGGAACCGTCCGGGGAGCCGGAGGTGGAGGAACAGCCCGCGAGGAAGAGGGCGGCCGCCACCGCCAGTGCGGCGGCCGCCCTCCTCGTCGCGTTCACTGGCCGAGTTCCGTGGGACCGACGAAGGTGTAGCCGAGGGCCCTGATGCCGTCGATCGTCTGCTGCAGCGGGGCCACGGGGTAGTACGGGTGGTAGAAGAAGCTCGCCACACCGTCGCGCACGGCCAGATTGGCCTTGGCGGAGGCGATCAGGTCGGCAGGGAGCCGGGCCGGGTGGTTGTTGTACGGCAGCGGCTCGTAGTTGCCGATGTTCTCGGGCAGCACGGTCGTACCGTAGACGTCCTTCACCGCGTACGGGAAGAACTGGCCGATATAGCGGCTGGAATCCACTGTTCCGCCACTGAGCGTTCCGGCGAAGTACAGCGAACGCTCCAGCCGGGCCGTGTAGTTCTGGCCGAGGACGCGGTAGTCCGCGGCGGACGCGGCGTAGTGCGGGGTGGTCCACAGCGTGGGTTTGGGCAGCCCGGCGGCGGCGAAGCCGGCGAGCGCCGAGGTGACCCGGGTCTGCGCCCAGGCGGTGGAGTCCTCCGGCGGCGGGCCGTCGAGGACGACGTTGTTGGACGCGTCGACGTGCGCCTTGAAGAACTCGAAGTCGTCGCCGGTGACCCCGGTGTAGGGGTTGTTGACGTTGCTGTACTGGTGGGTGAAGCCGTGGTTCATCAGGACGGCGCCGTGGGCGAGCATGTATTTGAGCGCGGCGACGACCTGAGGAGCCTGAGCCAGGGTGACGGTCTGCGGGACGCCGTTGTTGTAGACGCCCTTGGGGTCGGTGTAGACGGGGATGACATTGATCCCGTAGGGGATGTTCTGCGAGGCCAGGTAGTCGGCCATGGAGCGCAGTTGCGCCGGGTCCGACTGGGGGCTGATGTCCTCCAGGCGGACGAATGCCCGGTGCCGGTCGGCGGTCGCGGGGGCCAGCGAGTCGAAGAGCAGGTCCTCGAAGGCGACGACGCGGTCGCTCTCGGAGACATAGGCGAAGGGGATCTCACCGACATAGGTGAGGTTGCCCGAACGGATCGCCCAGGGGCTGGTGGTGCCGGTGCTGGCGTCCGTGGCCTGCGCGAGCTGGTTGACCTGCGGATAGCCGGGGCCGGTGAGCAGGGCGGGGTGCAGGACGCCGCCGTCCTGGCCGGCCGGGATGTTCCGGGTCAGCTGCTGTCCCTTGTAGCTGACCTGGTTGATGTTCCCGACGCTGCCGTTGGGCGCGAAGTACGAGTTGGTCGGGTCCCAGCCGTAGTGCTGCTCGAACTGGGTGACGCCGACCGCGTTGGCCATGTTCCAGATGTTGTCGCCCAGCCAGGTCACGGGGTGGGCGGTGGCCAGCGCGTCCTGGTAGAACGCGGCGGGCACGGCGTCGGGGACGGAGCCCCCGTAGTAGGTCGAGCCGAGGTAGAACGTGGCGGTGTACTGCTCGGTCATGCCCGCGGTGTAGGCGGAGACGGGCTTGGCGGTGACGGTGCCGAAGTGACCGGCGAGATTGGAGACGGCCATGGCGTAGAGCTCGCCCAGCTGCCCGTACGGGCCGGTGGTGTCGTAGAGGACGAGCGCGGAGGTACCGGCCGGGGTGGCGAGCACGCCCTTCGGCTGCGCCGGGGCGAGTTCCGCTGCGCGGGCCTGCGCGGCGGCGTGCTCGGCGGAGACGGCCTGCGCCGGTGCGGACTTGGCGGAGACGGCCTGCGCCGGTGCGGACTTGGCGGAGACGGCCTGCGCGGCCGCGGGTCGCGCCGACGTGGACCTCGCCGTGGCCGACTGCGCGGAAGCGGACTCGGCAGTGGCGGCCGTCCCGGTCGCACTCTTCGCGACAGCGGTCTGCGCCGAAGTCGCCCCCGCAGGTGCGGACTTCGCAGCGGCGGCCCGCGCCGATATGGACCTCGCCGTGGCCGACTGCGCGGAAGCGGACTCGGCAGTGGCGGCCGTCCCGGTCGCACTCTTCGCGACGGCAGCCTGCGCCGAAGTCGCCCCCGCAGGTGCGGACTCGGCGGCGGCAGCCCGCGCCGACGCGGACCTCGCCGTGGCCGACTGCGCGGAAGCGGACTCGGCAGTGGCGGCCGTTCCGGTCGCGCTCTTCGCGACAGCGGTCTGCGCCGAAGTCGCCCCCGCCGGTGCGGACTTCGCAGCGGCGGCCCGCGCGGGAGCGGACTTCGCAGCGGCCCCCGCGGGAGCGGATTCCGGTACCGCGGGGCGGACGACGAGCGTGTGCGCCTTGCGCTGCTTCTCGAGTGCCAGTCGGGACCTGGCCCAGCCGGCCACGTCCTTCTCGGTCGCCGGGGAGAGCGAGACCGGGTGGATTCCCGCTCTTCCGGAGGGCTGGGGTATCGGGGTCTTCGCGGCCTCGGTGGCCGGGAAAAGCGCGGCCTCGGCCGCCGGGGACAGCCCCACGCCGCCCGCCAGCGCGGCCACCGCCAGGACGACGGAGGAGACCCGGAATACCCTGGGCCTCCTTCTCCTATTTTGCATTGTGTTTCCCCCTGGATAATGCTTTCTTGGCCGTCGCCCCACACGAATAACAGGGGCCCGACGGTTGGCCGATTCTTCTGGTGCGCAACAACCCATGTCAATAGACAGTTTCGATCCCGACCTGGCAATTCCGAGCAACCCCGTTGGTGCAGACCATTGACCACATACGCAACAATGGCCGCCGACCGGCCCTAACAAACGGTAGGTCCAGTGAATTTGGGATTCCGATCAAACAAGTCTCACCAAGTCCGACTGTATTACCCGTTGCATCTGATACCTTCCGAGCGCACCGCCTCATTGCGAGGCGAAATCGGGGGGAACTCATGTACGGAAAACCAGCCCCGGGCACCATCCTGCCCATGGCCGGACTGACAGCCGCTCCACAGGTAATTCCTGGACTTCCCTTCGCGAAGGGGCTCCAGGAAGTCGCGGGCGCGGGATTTCTGCTGTACTGCGCGACCGCGATAGCCATGCTCTCGATCAAGTTCTGGCTCCAGCTGCGAAACGCCGGTGACCAGCCTTGATCACCGAAATTCTGGCGTGGTCCGCCATCGCCATCATCGTGATGGCGGGCTGCTACAACACCACGCTCTTCGCCCTTTCCCGGCGCCGCATGCGCCGCGGCCGCGGACCGCGGCGGCCGCGTCTCTACATCTTTCTGCTCGCCTGCCTCAACGAGGAACGGGTCCTCGGCGAGAGCCTGGCCCGGATCACCGCTCTGCCCGCGGGCAATTTCATGGCCCTGGTCATCGACGACGCGTCCGACGACGGCACCGCGGCCATCGCGCGCGCCGCGGCCGAACGCGCCACGCCGGGCAAGGTACAGCTCCTCCAGCGGCACCTGCCGAACGCCCGCAAGGGCAAGGGCGCCGCCCTCAACGCCGGCATCCGCCACCTGCGGACCTCCGGCCTGCTCGACGGCTACGACCCGAGCGAGGTCATCGTCTGCGTCGTGGACGCCGACGGCCGCCTCGACCAGCACGTCGTCCAGGCCGTCGACCCCTACTTCGACGACCCGCGCACCGGCGGCACCCAGATCGGCGTGCGGATGTACAACCGCGACAAGGGCCTGCTGGCCCGGCTCCAGGACATGGAGTTCGTCATCTACGGCGACATCTTCCAGAGCGCCCGGCGCTATATCGGCAGCGTCGGCATGGGCGGCAACGGCCAGTTCATGCGGCTCTCGGCCCTCGACTCGCTGGCCGGGCCCGAGGGCGGCGGCCCCTGGAGCGACTCCCTCACCGAGGATCTCGACCTGGGCGTCCGGCTGATCGCCCGCGGCTGGGTCAACCAGCACTGCACCCACGCCGCGGTCTCCCAGCAGGCCGTGCTCGACGTCAAGCGGCTGGTGCGGCAGCGCTCCCGCTGGTTCCAGGGCCATCTCCAGTCGGCGGGGCTGGTGCCGCTGATCCTGCGCGAGGTCCCCACCCGGGCCGCCCTCGACCTGCTCTACCACCTGTCCAGCCCGGTGCTGATCCTGCTCACCTCGCTGCTCCCGCTCTCCTTCCTCGTCGCCCTCGGCGGCACGGCCGTCGGCTCCTTCGAGGCCGGGCGCGCGCTGATCTCCCCGTGGTGGGTGCTCGGCCCGTACGTCCTGTCCTTCACCGCGGCCTACGTCTACGCCTTCGTCTACACCCGGCGCGAAAAGGGTCTCGGGCTGCTGCGCGCGATCCTGCTCTCCCACGCCTTCGTCCTCTACGGCTACATCTGGTTCGCCGCCGGATGGTGGGGCCTGTGGCGGATGCTCACCGGCAAGCAGACCTGGCTGAAGACCGCGCGCACCTGAACCGCTCTCCTCCGCCCATCGGCAACGCCCTTCCTAGGGAGAACCATGTCCTCGGAATCCTCGGCATCCCCCGCGTCCTCGGCATCCCCCGAACTCGTCACCGCGCCCGTACGCGCCATGCTCGTCCTCGGCACCCGCCCGGAGGCCATCAAACTGGCGCCCGTGGCCCGCGCCATGGGCCGCTCGCCGCTCTTCGAGCCCGTCGTCGTCACCACCGGCCAGCACCGCGAGATGCTCCACCAGATGCTGGACCTCCTCCAAGTGCCCGTCCACACCGAGCTCGACGTGATGCGCGAGCGGCAGCAGCTCTCCACCCTGACCGCGCGGCTGGTGGACGGGCTGGGCGAGGTGGTCCGCGCCGAGCGGCCCGACCTGGTCGTGGTCCAGGGCGACACCACCACCGCCCTGACCGGCGCGCTCGCCGCGTTCTACGAACACCTCCCCGTCGCCCACGTCGAGGCCGGCCTGCGCACCGGTGTCCTCGACAACCCCTTCCCCGAGGAACTCAACCGCCGTCTCATAGGCCGGATGGCGCGCTGGCACTTCGCCCCCACGCCCCGCGCCGCCGCCCATCTGACCGCCGAAGGCGTCCCGGAAGCCGAGGTGTTCACCACCGGCAACACCGTCATCGACAACCTGCTGTGGGTCCTCGAAGAGGGCACCGGCCACAGCCGCTTCGAGAGCGGGCGGCGGCGCGTGCTGGTCACGCTGCACCGGCGCGAGAACCAGGGCGACACCATGCGCGCGATGGGCAAGGCCCTGTGCCGGCTGGCCGACCGGGGCGACGTGGAGATGGTCCTCCCGCTGCACAAGAGCCCGGCCGTGCGGGAGGCGCTGCTTCCCGAGCTGTCCGGGCATCCGGACATCCGGGTGGTGGAGCCGCTCGGCTACCTGGACTTCTCGGCGACGCTGGCCTCCTGCGACCTCGTGCTGACCGACTCGGGCGGCATCCAGGAGGAGGCGCCGACCCTGGGGAAGCCCGCGCTGGTGCTGCGGACGACGACCGAGCGGCCCGAGGCGGTGGAGGCGGGCGCGGCGCGGCTGGTGGGTACGGAGCCGGAGGCCATCCTGGACGCGGCGATGCGGCTGCTGGACGACCCGGTGGCGTACGAGCGGATGGCGACGGCGGGCAATCCCTTCGGGGACGGGCACGCCACGGACCGCATCGTCGCGCAGCTCGCGGAGGACTTCGGCGCGGACGCCGGACCCGATCGGGGCGTCGTCCCACTGGTCGCCTCCCGTCCCGAGGGTCCGGGGTCATACTCGACGGCATGACGAGAGTTCACCGGCTGCTCGGCCTCGCTCTGCTCGCCGCCGCGGTGGCGGCGGGCATCGCACTGGCGGTGAGCGGCATCTGGGGGGCCGGTGACGGCAAGCCCGAGCGGCCGTGGGCGGAGGGTTCCGTCCACGGCCCGTGGCGTTCCGTGTTCGACGGGCACGGGGAGAACATCGGCCGTCACGACGGTCTGGAGCTGTCCCCCGAGCCGGCGCGGACGCCGGACGTGACGCACGCGGGGCTGGTGGTCTCCACGGCGGTGTACGGCTCGGTGGACTTCCAGGCGCGGATACGGACGGTGGAGCAGTTGCGGACGCCGAAGCCGAATCCCTGGGAAGTGCCGTGGCTGGTCTGGGCGTACACCGATCCCGAGCACTTCTACTACCTCACGCTGAAGCCGAACGGCTGGGAGCTGGGCAAGCGGGACCCCGCGTACGCCGGTGGCCAGCGGTTCCTGGCGACCGGGCAGGGCTCGTTCCCGATCGGCACCTGGTCGGACGTCCGGATCGCGCAGCAGGGGGCGCGGATGGAGGCGAGCGTGGACGGGAAGGGCCTGATCGCCTACGAGGACCGGGAGCATCCGTACACGTCGGGGAGCGTGGGGGTGTACACGGAGGACGCGCGGGTGGAGTTCACGAATCTGGTGGCCCACGCGCCGGGCGAGTGAGGGGTGGTGCCGCGGTGCCCGCCACCGGTCGGGGTGAAGGCGGGCACCGCGTGTTCGTGGGCCCTGGCCGGGCCGTGCCCTGATCAGACCGTGAGGGACCGGTCCGTCGGGCGGACGGGGGCGGGCAGGGTGCTGGTGCCGGTGAGGTGGCGGTCGACCCCGCGCGCGGCGGAGCGGCCCTCGGCGATGGCCCAGACGATGAGGGACTGGCCGCGTCCGGCGTCCCCGGCGACGAACACGCCGGGGACGTTCGTCGCGTAGTCGGCGTCCCGCGCGATGTTGCCCCGCGCGTCGAGTTCCAGGCCGAACTGCTCGACGAGCCCGTTCCTGACGTCGGTGCCGGTGAACCCCATGGCGAGGGTGACCAGTTGGGCCGGGATGCGGCGCTCGGTGCCGGGCAGCTGGACGAGCTTTCCGTCCGTGAACTCGACCTCGACGAGGTGGAGCCACTGGACGTTGCCGTCCTCGTCGCCCTCGAAGTGGGTGGTGGAGACGGAGTAGACCCGTTCGCCGCCCTCCTCGTGCGCGGAGGTGACCTTGTAGAGCATGGGGAAGGTCGGCCAGGGCTGGTGCGGTGCCCGTTCCTCGCCCGGCCTGGGCATGATCTCCAGCTGGGTGACGGAGGCGGCGCCCTGGCGGTGGGCGGTGCCGACGCAGTCGGCGCCGGTGTCGCCGCCGCCGATGACGACGACGTGCTTGCCCTCGGCGGTGATGGGCGGGGTGACGAAGTCGCCCTCCTGCACCTTGTTGGAGACGGGCAGGTACTCCATGGCGAAGTGGATGCCGCGCAGTTCGCGGCCGGGCACGGGCAGGTCGCGGGAGGTGGTGGCGCCCGCGGCGACGACGACGGCGTCGTAGCGCCTGCGCAGTTCGGCGGCGTCGATGTCGCGGCCGATCTCCACCTCGGTGCGGAACTTGGTGCCTTCCGCGCGCATCTGCTCGATGCGGCGGTTGATGTGCCGCTTCTCCATCTTGAACTCGGGGATGCCGTAGCGGAGCAGGCCGCCGATGCGGTCGGCGCGCTCGTAGACGGCGACGGTGTGGCCGGCCCGGGTGAGCTGCTGGGCGGCGGCCAGGCCCGCGGGGCCGGAGCCGATGACGGCGACGGTCCTGCCGGAGAGCCGGTCCGGGGGCTGCGGGGTGACGTCGCCGTTGTCCCACGCCTTGTCGATGATGGTGACTTCGACGTTCTTGATGGTGACGGGGGGCTGGTTGATGCCGAGGACGCAGGCGGATTCGCAGGGCGCGGGGCAGAGGCGACCGGTGAACTCGGGGAAGTTGTTGGTCGCGTGCAGGCGCTCGCTGGCCGCCTGCCAGTCGTCGCGGTAGGCGTAGTCGTTCCACTCGGGGATGAGGTTCCCCAGGGGGCAGCCGTTGTGGCAGAAGGGGATGCCGCAGTCCATGCAGCGTCCGGCCTGCTTGCCGATGACGGGCAGCAGGGAGCCGGGGACGTGGACCTCGTTCCAGTCCTTGACGCGCTCGCCGGCGGGGCGGGTCCGCGCGACCTCGCGGCCGGTGGTCAGGAAGCCCTTGGGGTCAGCCATGAGTCGCCGCCTCCATCATCTTCTCGTGGGTCTCGTTCTCGGAGAGCCCCGCTCGCTCGGCGGCGTCCTTGGCGGCGAGCACTGCCTTGTAGGTGGCCGGGACGACCTTGCGGAAGCGGGTCACGGCCGTGTCCCAGTCGGCGAGGAGTCCGGCCGCGACGGTGGAGGCGGTCTCCTCGTGGTGGCGGCGCACGACGTCGTGCAGCCACTGCCGGTCGTCGGCGTCGAGGGGCTCGACGGCGCCGGCCAGTTCCCTGTTGACGTTGTCGGGGTCGAGGTCGACGACGTAGGCGACGCCGCCGGACATGCCCGCCGCGAAGTTGCGGCCGGTCTCGCCGAGGACGACGGCGCGGCCGCCGGTCATGTACTCGCAGCCGTGGTCGCCGACGCCCTCGGAGACCACGGTGGCACCGGAGTTGCGGACGCAGAACCGCTCACCGACGCGGCCGCGGAGGAACATCTCGCCGCCGGTGGCGCCGTAGGCGAGGGTGTTCCCGGCGATGACCGAGTACTCGGCGAGGTGGTCGGCGCCGCGGTCGGGGCGGACGACGATCCGGCCGCCGGAGAGGCCCTTGCCGACGTAGTCGTTGGCGTCGCCCTCCAGGCGGAGGGTGATGCCGCGCGGCAGGAACGCGCCGAAGGACTGGCCCGCGGAGCCGGTGAAGGTGATGTCGACGGTGTCGTCGGGGAGTCCGGCGCCGCCGAACCTCTTGGTGACGCGGTGCCCGAGCATGGTGCCGACGGTGCGGTTGATGTTGCGGATGGGCACCTGGGCGCGGACGGGCCGGGCGTCCTCGGCGCTGTGGGCGGCGAGGGCGTCGGCGGCGAGCTCGATGAGCTCGTTGTCGAGGGCCTTGGCCAGGCCGTGGTCCTGCTCGGTGACGCGGTGCCGGACGGCGCCGGACGGCAGCTCCGGCACGTGCAGCAGCGGGGCGAGGTCCAGGCCCTGTGCCTTCCAGTGGCCCACGGCCCGCTCGGTGTCGAGGAGTTCGGCGCGGCCGACGGCCTCCTCCAGGGTGCGGAAGCCCAGCTCGGCGAGGAGTTCGCGGACCTCCTCGGCGATGAACTCGAAGAAGTTGACGACGAATTCGGCCTTGCCGGCGAACCGCTCGCGGAGCACCGGGTTCTGGGTGGCGATGCCGACGGGGCAGGTGTCGAGGTGGCAGACGCGCATCATGACGCAGCCGGAGACGACGAGGGGCGCGGTGGCGAAGCCGAACTCCTCGGCGCCGAGCAGCGCGGCGATGATCACGTCGCGGCCGGTCTTGAGCTGGCCGTCGGTCTGCACGACGATGCGGTCGCGCAGGCCGTTGAGCAGCAGGGTCTGCTGGGTCTCGGCGAGGCCGAGCTCCCAGGGGCCGCCCGCGTGCTTGAGGCTGGTGAGCGGGGAGGCGCCGGTGCCGCCGTCGTGGCCGGAGATCAGCACGACGTCGGCGTGGGCCTTGGAGACGCCCGCGGCGACGGTGCCGACGCCGACCTCGGAGACCAGCTTCACATGGATGCGGGCCTCGGGGTTGGCGTTCTTGAGGTCGTGGATGAGCTGGGCGAGGTCCTCGATGGAGTAGATGTCGTGGTGCGGCGGCGGGGAGATGAGGCCGACGCCCGGCGTCGAGTGCCGGGTCCTCGCCACCCACGGGTACACCTTGTGGCCGGGCAGCTGGCCGCCCTCGCCGGGCTTGGCGCCCTGGGCCATCTTGATCTGGATGTCGTCGGCGTTGACCAGGTATTCGCTGGTGACGCCGAAGCGGCCGGAGGCGACCTGCTTGATGCTGGAGCGGCGGGCGGGGTCGTGGAGCCGGTCCGGGTCCTCGCCGCCCTCGCCGGTGTTGGACTTGGCGCCGAGCCGGTTCATGGCGATGGCGAGGGTCTCGTGGGCCTCGCGGGAGATGGAGCCGTAGGACATGGCGCCGGTGGAGAAGCGCTTGACGATCTCGCTGACGGGCTCGACCTCGTCGAGCGGCACGGGGGTGCGGTCGCCGGCGAGGGAGAACAGGCCGCGCAGCGTCATCAGCCGCTCCGCCTGCTCGTTCACCCGCTGGGTGTACTGCTTGAAGATGTCGTAGCGGCGGGCGCGGGTGGAGTGCTGGAGCCGGAAGACGGTGTCGGGGTCGAAGAGGTGCGGCTCGCCCTCACGGCGCCACTGGTACTCGCCGCCGATGTCCAGGCGGCGGTGGCTGGCGGCGATGCCGGTGGCGGGGTACGCCTTGGCGTGCCGGGCGGCGACCTCCTGGGCGACGACGTCCAGACCGGCGCCGCCGATCTTGGTGGCGGTGCCGTGGAAGTAGGCGGCGACGAACTCCTCTGCCAGGCCGATGGCTTCGAAGACCTGGGCGCCCCGGTAGGAGGCGACGGTGGAGATGCCCATCTTGGACATCACCTTGAGCACACCCTTGCCGAGGGCCTTGATGAGGTTGCGGATGGCGTCCTCGGCCTCGATGTCCGGCAGGAACGTGCCCGCGCGGACGAGGTCCTCGACGGACTCCATGGCCAGGTACGGGTTGACGGCCGCGGCTCCGTAGCCGATGAGGAGCGCGACATGGTGGACCTCGCGGACGTCACCGGCCTCGACGAGCAGGCCCACCTGGGTGCGCTGCTTGGTGCGGATGAGGTGGTGGTGGACGGCGGAGGTGAGCAGCAGGGAGGGGACGGGGGCGTGCTCGGCGTCCGAGTGGCGGTCGGAGAGGACGATCAGCCGGGCGCCGCCCGCGATGGCGGCGTCGGCCTCGGCACAGATCTCCGCCAGCCGGGCGGCGAGCGCCTCGCCGCCGCCCGCGACGCGGTAGAGGCCGGAGAGGGTGGCGGCCTTGAGGCCGGGGAGGTCGCCGTCGGCGTTGATGTGTATGAGCTTGGCGAGCTCGTCGTTGTCGATGACGGGGAACGGCAGGGTGACGCTGCGGCAGGAGGCGGCGGTGGGCTCCAGGAGGTTGCCCTGCGGGCCGAGGGAGGAGACCAGGGAGGTGACGAGCTCCTCGCGGATGGCGTCCAGCGGCGGGTTGGTGACCTGCGCGAAGAGCTGGGTGAAGTAGTCGAAGAGCAGCCGGGGGCGCTGGGAGAGGGCCGCGATCGGGGAGTCGGTGCCCATGGAACCGATGGGCTCCGCGCCGGACTTGGCCATGGGGGCGAGGATGACGCGGAGCTCTTCCTCGGTGTAGCCGAAGGTCTGCTGGCGGCGGGTGACCGAGGCGTGGGTGTGCACGATGTGCTCGCGCTCGGGGAGCTTGCCGAGCTCGATGAGCCCGGCGGACAGCCAGTCCTGGTAGGGCTGTTCGGCGGCGAGCCCGGCCTTGATCTCGTCGTCCTCGATGATGCGGTGCTCCGCGGTGTCGACGAGGAACATCCTGCCGGGCTGGAGGCGGCCCTTGCGGACGACCCTGGCGGGGTCGATGTCGAGGACGCCGACCTCGGAGGAGAGGACCACGAGGCCGTCGTCGGTGACCCAGTAGCGGCCGGGGCGCAGGCCGTTGCGGTCGAGAACGGCGCCGACGAGGGTGCCGTCGGTAAAGGTGACGCAGGCGGGTCCGTCCCAGGGCTCCATCAGGGTGGAGTGGTACCGGTAGAAGGCGCGCCGGGCCGGGTCCATGGAGGCGTGGTTCTCCCAGGCCTCGGGGATCATCATCAGCACGCTGTGCGGGAGCGAGCGGCCGCCGAGGTGGAGCAGTTCCAGGACCTCGTCGAAGGAGGCGGAGTCGGAGGCGTCGGGGGTGCAGACGGGGAAGGTCCGCTCCAGACTCTCCTCACTCCCGAACAGGCCGCTGGCCAGCTGGGATTCGCGGGCGCGCATCCAGTTGCGGTTGCCCTGGACGGTGTTGATCTCTCCGTTGTGGGCGACGAAGCGGTACGGGTGCGCGAGCGGCCAGCTGGGGAAGGTGTTGGTGGAGAAGCGGGAGTGGACCAGGGCGATGGCCGTGGCGAAGCGGCGGTCGGAGAGGTCCGGGAAGAACGGCTCCAGCTGCCCGGTGGTGAGCATGCCCTTGTAGACGAGGGTCCGCGCGGACAGCGAGGGGAAGTAGACGCCGGCCTCGCGCTCGGCGCGCTTGCGCAGGACGAACGCCTTGCGGTCCAGGGCGAGTCCGCTGTGCTCGTGGTCCGTGACGAACAGCTGCCGGAAGGCGGGCATGGTGGCGCGGGCGCCGTTGCCGAGCAGGTCGGGGGCGACGGGGACGGCGCGCCAGCCGAGGGCCGTGAGGCCCTCCTCGGCGGCGATCGTCTCGATGTGTGAGACGGCCGTTCCGGCGGCGTCCTCCTCGGCGGGGAGGAAGGCGATGCCGACGGCGTACGCCCCGGCCTCGGGGAGCTCGAAGGAGACGTGTTCCCGGAGGAAGGCGTCCGGGACCTGGAGCAGGATGCCTGCCCCGTCGCCCGAGTCGGGCTCGGAGCCGGTGGCGCCGCGGTGCTCCAGATTCCGCAGGACGGTGAGCGCCTGCTCCACGAGCGCGTGGCTCGCCTCGCCGGTGAGGGTCGCGACAAAGCCCACGCCACAGGCGTCGTGCTCGTTGCGCGGGTCGTACATCCCCTGCTGGGCGGGGTGGGATGCGGCAGACAAGGGACGCATCGGCTCTCCCGTCGTCGTCATGGCAGTCATGGCGGGTGCATGTGCCGAGGGACGACGTTGGCCCTCTGCGATGAAAATTTGACGCAGATTACATGATGGCCCGCTTCTCGAAAAGCGGAAGCTCCGGTCCAGCATGTGGACGCTGCAGACGAGGGGGCAGCTCCGGGAGCCGTGGGATCACCCGGCCCGGCCGCGCCGGACACAGCGCAGCACGGGCGGCGTTGCCCCGCTGCGCTTCCGGATTGTGCCCGATCGTCAAGGGCTTGAAACCGCGAGGAAACCCGTACGTTATGCGGTGGCCCGCATGGATCATCACCCCAAGGCGGTGTCGAAGGCAATACCGAGGAGGTATGTCACACCCGCGGCGGCTCCGCCCAGCAGTAGCTGGCGCAGTCCGCTGAACCACCAGCTGCGGGCCGTCACCCGGGCCACGACGGCGCCGCAGCCGAAGAGCCCGGCCAGCGCCAGCAGGACCGCGGGCCACAACTGGGTGGCGCCCAGCAGGTAGGGCAGCACGGGCAGCAGGGCGCCCAGCGCGAAGGAGCCGAAGGAGGACAGCGCGGCGACCATGGGCGAGGGCAGGTCGGACGGGTCGATGCCGAGCTCCTCGCGCGCGTGGATCTCCAGCGCCTGCTCGGGATCGCTCGACAGCTGGCGGGCGACCTCGCGGGCCAGCTTCGGCTCGACGCCGCGCGAGACGTAGAGCGCGGCGAGCTCCTCCTCCTCGTCGGCGGGGTGCTTGCGCAGCTCGCGGCGCTCGATGTCCAGCTCCGCGAGGACGAGTTCGCGCTGCGAGGCGACGGAGGTGTACTCACCGGCGGCCATGGAGAACGCGCCCGCCGCGAGACCGGCGAGGCCGGTGATCACAATGGTCTGGGAGGAGGCGGACCCGCCCGCGACGCCCGTCATCAGGGCGACGTTGGAGACGAGTCCGTCCATGGCACCGAAGACGGCGGGGCGCAGCCAGCCGCCGTTCACATCGCGGTGCGTGTGATTGTCGCGATGGGCCACATGAGGTGCCTCAACCGCATCGAGGACAGACATTGCTCCGGGTGCTCCCTTCCCCACGGGGCGGGTCCCTTGTCGCTCGCCCCCTGAGCCGAAGGTACGCACGAACACGCGCCCAGCGCTAGCAAGGAAGGCCGAACTTACCTCTCTGACCTGGGGTTTTGCGATACGGCCCCAGAAATTGTGTACCGACCCCGGCACTGCCGGTGGCCCGACTAAGCCCTGCCTCAGGGGGCGGTCCTCAATCGCCGGACGGGCTGAACTGTGCGGTCGGGCCCGCAGACTCAAGGCCACGGTCCGCGAAATCCAGCCCGTCCGGCGTTTGAGGACGCGGCCGCAGGCCGCTCCCGCCGCTGGGGGTCCCCCCGGACGGAGTCTGGGGGAGGAAACAGCGGCGCACCCAGGAAGATCAGCCCTTCTTCGCCGACTCCTCCGAGGGCTCGGAGCCCTCTTCGACAACGGCCGGTTCCACGACCTGCTCCCGCCCAGGGCACCGCTTCGCGGAGACGACCATGTAGACGACGGCCCCGATGAAGACCACGATCGACGTCCAGCCGTTGAGCCGCAGCCCGAGGAAGTGGTGCGCGTCGTCGACGCGGAGGTACTCGAACCAGAAGCGCCCCACCGTGTACGCCGCCACGTAGAGGGCGAACGCCCGCCCGTGCCCCAGCGTGAAGCGCCGGTCCGCCCAGATCACCAGGCCCGCGATGAGCAGGCACCACAGGGACTCGTAGAGGAACGTCGGGTGGTACGTGCCGGCGAGCCGCCCGATCGCGGGGTCCGCGTCGATCTTGAGGGCCCACGGCAGGTCCGTCGGCTTGCCGTAGAGCTCCTGGTTGAACCAGTTGCCCCAGCGCCCGATGGCCTGGGCCACGGCGAGCCCGGGGGCGAGCGCGTCCGCCCAGGCGGGGAGGGGGATGCCACGGCGGCGGCAGCCGATCCAGGCGCCGACCGCGCCGAGCGCGACCGCGCCCCAGATGCCGAGCCCGCCTTCCCAGATCTTGAAGGCGTTGACCCAGTCGCGGCCCTTGCCGAAGTACAGCTCGTAGTCGGTGATCACGTGGTAGAGCCGGCCGCCGACGAGTCCGAACGGCACCGCCCACACGGCGATGTCGGCGACCGTCCCCGCCCGTCCGCCCCGTGCGATCCAGCGCCGGTTGCCGAGCCAGACGGCGACGAAGACGCCGATGATGATGCAGAAGGCATAGCCGCGCAGCGGAATGGGTCCGAGATGGATCACTCCGGTCGACGGGCTGGGAATGTAAGCGATGTCCATGGCAGCACCGACGCTACCCTGCCGGACCACGCGAACGGCAACCCGCCCGGCACAACAGCTGCGTAACGCCCTCAGCCCTGGTCCGCGGCCGCGACCAGCTGCCGGAGCTTCTCGGGGGTCAGCGGGTTGGCCTGGTCGCCGTAGATGCTCTTGCCGTTGAGGAGGACCGTCGGCGTCCCGCGGTAGGAGGACTTGCCGAAGGCCTCGTGGGACTTCTTCACCCAGCTGTTGTGGGTGCCGTCGTCGACGCACTTCTGGAAGGCGGGGGTGTGCAGCCCCTGGACCTGCCCGGCCAGCTCGATCAGGCGCGGCTTCCTGCCGTACGCGTCGTCGGTCTCCTGGGGCTGGTTCTTGTAGAGCACGTCGTGGTACTCGGCGAACTTGCCCACGTCCTGGGCACAGGCCGCCGCGTTGGCCGCGTTGATCGATCCGGTGCCGCCGAGGTTCTTGTCGATCAGAGTGACCAGGTGGTACTCGGCCTTGAGCTGCCCCTTGCCCTCCAGGTCGTGGATCGTGTCGCGGAAGCCGTTCTCGAACTGGCCGCAGCCGGGACAGCGGAAGTCCTCGTAGACGGTGAGGGTGGACTTCGCCGTGGTCCTGCCGACCGGGATGGTCATGGTGTCCTTGCCGGAGGCGCCCTGGGGGGCGACCAGCGGGCCCGCCGTCTCCTTCTTGCCGCCCTTGCCGGAGTTGGCCACCAGCGCGCCGATCCCGGCCCCCGCGCCGAGGACGACGGCCACGATCACGCCGGCGGTCAGCGTCCGCTTCCGCTTGGCGCGGGCCTCTTCCTTCTGGCGCTGTTCCTGCAGGCGCTCACGGGCGCTGCGCTTCCCATCAGAGTTCTTCTGGCTCACGTCCCCGTACAACGAACCGGGGGCGCGGCTTGCGCGCCCCCGGTCGTCGGTTCCGTCGAAAGAGTTACGCGCGCTTGCGGACTCCCGCGGCCAGCTCACCCGCGAGGGTGCGCACCGCGGCGAGGCCCGACTCCAGGTCGGGGGCGTCCAGCAGGCGCTTCACGAACGCCGAGCCGACGATGACGCCGTCGGCGAACTGCGCGACCTCCTCGGCCTGTTCGGCGTTGGAGACGCCGAGGCCGACGCAGACCGGCAGCTCGGTCACGGCCCGGGTGCGCCGCACCAGCTCCTGCGCCTCGCGCCCGACGGACTCGCGGGTGCCGGTGACACCCATCAGGGACGCCGCGTACACGAAGCCGCTGCCCGCGGCCGTGATCTTGGCGAGGCGTTCGTCGCGGCTGCTCGGCGCGACCACGAAGACGGTGGCCAGGCCGTGCTGCTCGGCGGCCTTGCGCCAGACCTCGGACTCCTCGACCGGCAGGTCGGGGAGGATGCAGCCCGCTCCCCCGGCGGCGGCGAGGTCGGCGGCGAACCGCTCGACCCCGTAGGCGTCCACCGGGTTCCAGTAGGTCATGCACAGCACGGGCGCGCCCGTCGCGGCGTGCGCCTCGGCGACCGTACGGATCACGTCGACGATCTTGATGCCGCCGCGCAGGGCGATGTCGTCGGCGGTCTGGATGACCGGGCCGTCCAGGACCGGGTCGCTGTGCGGCAGTCCGACCTCGACGATGTCGCAGCCGCCCTCCAGCATCGCGGTGACGGCCCGGACGCCGTCGTCGACGGTCGGGAAGCCGGCGGGGAGGTAGCCGACGAGGGCCGCGCGGTTCTCCGCCCCGGCCGTCGCCAGCACGGAGCTCAGCAATTCGATGTTGCCCGCCATCACTTGGCCCCCTCGCCCTGCTCGCCGTCGTACAGCCCGAAGTAGCGGGCCGCCGTGTCCATGTCCTTGTCGCCGCGCCCGGAGAGGTTGATGAGGAGCAGCCCGTCCGGGCCCAGCTCCTTGCCGACCTCCAGGGCGCCGGCGAGCGCGTGGGCGCTCTCGATGGCCGGGATGATGCCCTCGGTGCGGGAGAGCAGCCGCAGCGCCTGCATGGCCTCGTCGTCGGTGACGGCGCGGTACTCGGCGCGGCCGACGTCCTTGAGGTAGGAGTGCTCCGGGCCGATGCCGGGGTAGTCGAGCCCGGCGGAGATCGAGTACGGCTCGGTGATCTGGCCGTCCTCGTCCTGGAGGACGTAGGAGCGGGAGCCGTGCAGGATGCCGGGCGTGCCCTGGGTGAGGGTGGCCGCGTGCTCGCCGGTCTCGACGCCGTGGCCGCCGGGCTCGCAGCCGATGAGGCGGACGCCGGTGTCGGGCAGGAAGGCGTGGAAGAGGCCGATGGCGTTGGAGCCGCCGCCGACGCAGGCCAGCGCGGCGTCCGGGAGCCGGCCGGCGCGCTCCAGGATCTGCCGGCGCGCCTCGACGCCGATCACCCGGTGGAAGTCGCGGACGAGCGTCGGGAAGGGGTGCGGGCCCGCGACCGTGCCGAAGAGGTAGTGGGTGCGGTCGACGTTGGCGACCCAGTCGCGGAACGCCTCGTTGATGGCGTCCTTGAGGGTGCGGCTGCCGGACTTCACGGCGATGACCTCGGCGCCGAGCATCCGCATCCGGGCGACGTTGAGCGCCTGGCGCTCGGTGTCGATCTCGCCCATGTAGACGGTGCACTCCAGGCCGAAGAGCGCGCAGGCGGTGGCGGTGGCGACGCCGTGCTGGCCCGCGCCGGTCTCGGCGATGACGCGGGTCTTGCCCATGCGCTTGGTGAGGAGCGCCTGGCCCAGCACGTTGTTGATCTTGTGTGAGCCGGTGTGGTTGAGGTCCTCGCGCTTGAGGAACACCCGGGCGCCGCCCGCGTGTTCGGCGAAGCGCGGCACCTCGGTGAGGGCGCTGGGACGCCCGGTGTAGTTGACCATCAGGTCGTTGAGCTCGGCGGCGAACGCGGGGTCCGCCTTGGCCTTCTCGTACTCGACGGCGACCTCGTCGACGGCGGCGACGAGGGCCTCGGGGATGAACTTGCCACCGAACGCGCCGAAGTAGCCTTCGGCGTTGGGAATCCGACCCTCCGGGTCCGGGATGAAGAATTCGCTGGGCATGCCGGTCTCCTCAGGAGATGAGTGAGTTGACGTGATCGCTGAGCTGACGCTCAGCCACGCCATCGGCGCCCGTTGACCTGACCCGGCTCGCAGCCGATGTGGTACCTCACTCTGCGGCCCCGGACCCGGCGGGCCGGCGCGCGGCAGCCGCGGGGACGGCAGCCCCGGGCCAGGCGCGCGTAAGGATCCTGGGCGGACGACCCGGCCGCGGGCACGCCGACGACGGCCGGGCTGCGGCCCGGCCCCGTGCGGCGGCTGCGGCGGGTGGTCATCCGGGGCGTCAGCCCCGTCCGTGCCGCAGGGCCGGGTGGGCGCCCGCCGCCACCAGGTCGGCCACCGCGCCCTTGGGGTCGCGGCCGGTCACCAGGGACTCGCCGACGAGCACGGCGTCGGCGCCGTCGTTCGCGTAGGCGATGAGGTCGTGCGGGCCGCGGACACCGGACTCGGCAATCTTGATGATGTGGTCCGGGATCTCGGGCGCGACCCGGGCGAAGTTGCCCCGGTCCACCTCGAGGGTCTTGAGGTTGCGGGCGTTGACGCCGATGATCCGGGCCCCGGCGTCGACCGCGCGCTGCACCTCCTCCTCGTCGTGCACCTCGACGAGGGGGGTGAGGCCGATGGACTCGGCGCGCTCGATGAGGGAGACCAGGGCCTCCTGCTCCAGGGCGGCGACGATCAGCAGGGCCAGGTCGGCGCCGTAGGCGCGGGCCTCCCACAGCTGGTAGGCGGTGACGATGAAGTCCTTGCGGAGCACCGGGATGTCGACCTTGGCCCGGACGGCCTCCAGGTCGGCGAGGGAGCCGCCGAAGCGGCGCTGCTCGGTGAGCACGCTGATGACGGCGGCGCCGCCCGCCTCGTAGTCCGCGGCGAGCCCGGCGGGGTCGGCGATCGCGGCGAGCGCGCCCTTGGAGGGGCTGGAGCGCTTGACCTCGCAGATCACGCTGACGTTCTCGCCACGGAGGGCGGCGACCCCGTCCTTGGCCTGCGGGGCCTTCGCGGCGCGCTCCTTGAGCTCGTCGAGGCCGACGCGCGCCTGCCGCTCCGCGAGGTCGGCACGGACTCCGTCGATGATCTCGTCGAGCACACTCACGCGAGCGGCCCCCTTCCGGACTCGGATGGTCTGGGCTGGTGCTGCAGGCCGGCGCAACAGGCTGACGCGTCGGGCCGGTCCATCAAAAAGTGCTTCACCAGGCATGGTGATGGTACTTGCCGGAGGGCGAAGGTCTCGCATCCGGTTGACGCCGGTCCCGTCATGCGAGCGGCGCCCCCGGAGAACATTCCCCCGCCCGGCCCCGCTCCGAACCGTGATCAACCCCACCTTCCCCCGGAGCCGCCTAGGGCACCAGCAGCGAACCGCACTGCAGGTTCCGTACCACGGTGAACACCAGGATCAGTGCCCCCAGCGCCCACCAGTGCCCCGCCCGCAGGGCGAGCCGCAGGCCGCTCCGGCCCCGGAAGGCCCCGCTCACCCACGCGATCCACAGGACGAGGAACCCCGCGTAGCCGGCGACGGCGAGCGCGTTGGCCCCCAGCGCCGCGCCGAGGTCGCCGTGCGCCAGCGCGTGCGTGCCCCGCAGCCCTCCGCACCCCGGGCAGTAGATCCCCGTCCAGCGCAGCAGCGGGCAGGCGGGATAGTGGCCGGGCCGGTTGGGGTCGACGGCCCCGACGTACGCGAAAGCCGCCCCGACCCCGGCGGCGACACCGAGGGGAGCGGCGAGGCGGCGCGCGAGGTTGTTCTGCACACCTCGAAGTGTCCGCCGGAGAGCGTGAAGGCGCAGCTCAGGGCCGACGTGTTGCGTCCGTACGGGCCCGGGGCCGCGTCTTTGCGGCGAGCGGGTGGCTCAGCTCTGGGTCTGCGGCCGGGCCTTGGCGCCGCGCTTGGGCTCCGAGCCCAGGCCCATCAGGCGCATGATGCCGCCGACGACGCCGCCCAGCAGGATGATGACGATGCCGGCCCAGAAGCCGACCGGCTTGGCCGCCACCATGAACGCGCCGCCGACGCAGAAGCCGATGAAGGAAATGATGACACCGGTCCAGGCGGCCGGGGTGTGTCCGTGGCTGCTACCCGCCATGACTATGACTCCTCGTTGCTGTGGCGCGCCCGCGGGCGCGGAGAACGCTCATGGTCATTGTCCCCGACGCCCGGGGGTGCCTTGAGTTGGGGGTGGGGCGTGTTCCCGGCCGTCCGCCGGGCCCGGTCTCCCGGTCGGTCACCGGGATGTGCCACCGTGCTGCCCGTCGGGTCCGCCGGTGGGGTCCTCGCCCCGGTCGAGGGCCTTCCACAGCTCCTCGGGGCGCTCGGGGTCGGTGGCCGTGCGGGGGCGGCGCGGGCGGGGGGTGCCGTCGCGCTCGTACCGGCCGGACATCGCGGGCCAGTGCTTGCCGTAGCGCAGGGCGAGCAGCCCGGCGAGGAACAGCAGCACACCGCCCGCGAGGGCGACCCACGGCCAGGGGGTGTGGGTGACGTGGCCGACGGCGGCGCTGGTGAGGCCCTGTGCCTTGGCGGCCTTCTCCTCCAGTGCGGAGGTGTCGTCGGCGCCGGCGAGGGCACCGGCCACGACGCCCGCGCCGCAGAGGGCGAGGACGGCGGCGACCACGGTGCGCCAGACGCCGCGGACGGCGAAGACGGCGACGAGCGTGGCGAGGCCGACGACGGCCAGCGCGCCGGGCAGGCCGCTGACGTCCTGGCCGCTGACGGTCTTCGAGACGGCGCTCTGGGCGATGTCGGCCGCGGCCGTGCCCTCCGCCCAGGTGCGGCCCCCGGCGAGGAGGACGAGCGCGGCTCCGGCCGCGCCGGACAGCAGGGCGGCGCCGACGCTGCGCCGCCGGGCGCCACCGGCGCGGGGGGCGGGCTCGGCGTGGGGACGGGGGTGGGGTACGGCTGCGCTCACGGTTACCACTATCTCGTGTGTTGCCCGGCCGGGCGCCCGGGGGTCCCCTCCAGGGGCTCCCCGGGTGCCCGGACCCGGTGTCAGGGCCGGGGTGCGAGCCGGTTGGCGGAGTGCACCGCGCGGAGTACGGCGGCGGCCTTGTTGCGGCACTCCGCGTCCTCGGCGGCGGGGTCGGAGTCGGCGACGACGCCGGCGCCCGCCTGGATGTACGCGGTGTCGTCCCGGAGCACCGCGGTGCGGATGGCGATGGCGGTGTCGGAGTCCCCCGCGAAGTCGAGGTAGCCGACGCAGCCGCCGTACAGGCCCCGGCGGGCGGGCTCCAGTTCCTCGATGATCTGCATGGCGCGGGGCTTGGGCGCGCCGGAGAGGGTGCCCGCGGGGAAGCAGGCGGTGAGCACGTCGAAGGCGGTGCGGCCGGGGGCGAGGCGGCCGGTGACGGTGGAGACGATGTGCATCACGTGGCTGTAGCGCTCGACCGACATGAAGTCGACGACCTCCACGCTGCCGGGCTCGCAGACCCTGCCGAGGTCGTTGCGCCCGAGGTCGACGAGCATGAGGTGCTCGGCGCGCTCCTTGGGGTCGGCCAGCAGTTCCTCGGCGAGGGCGGCGTCGGCCTGCGGCGTGGCGCCGCGCGGGCGCGTCCCGGCGATCGGGTGCACCATGGCCCGCCCGTCCTCGACCTTGACGAGGGCCTCGGGGCTGGAGCCGACGACGTCGAAGGCGCCGCCCTCCCCGTGGGGGAACCGCATCAGGTACATGTACGGGCTGGGGTTGGTGGCCCGCAGCACGCGGTAGACGTCGAGCGCGGAGGCGGTGCAGGGGGTCTCGAACCGCTGGGAGGGCACGACCTGGAAGGCCTCGCCCGCGCGGATGCGCTCCTTGATGTCGTCGACGGCCGCCATGTAGTCGGGGCCGCCCCAGCGCGCGGTGTACTCGGGGAGTTCGGAGGGCGGCAGGGCGGTGGGGTCGGTGGGGACCGGGCGGCGGAGGTCGGCGGCCATCGCGTCGAGGCGGGCGACGGCGTCGGCGTAGGCCTCGTCGATGCCGGTGTCGAGGTCGTTGTGGTTGATCGCGTTGGCGATCAGCAGGACCGTGCCGTTCCAGTGGTCGAGGACGGCGAGGTCCGAGGTGAGGAGCATGGTCAGCTCGGGCAGGCCCAGGGTGTCGTCGCCGTGCTCGCCGATCCGCTCCAGGCGGCGGACGATGTCGTAGCCGAGGTAGCCCACCATGCCGCCGGTGAAGGGCGGCAGCCCGGTGCCCTCTATGAGGTCGCGCGGGGTGTGCAGGGCGGCCACGGTGGCGCGCAGCGCCTCCAGCGGGTCGCCGTCGGTGGGGACGCCCACGGGCGGGGTGCCGAGCCAGTGGGTCCGCCCGTCGCGGACGGTGAGGGTGGCGGCGCTGCGGACGCCGACGAAGGAGTAGCGGGACCAGGTGCGGCCGTTCTCGGCGGACTCCAGCAGGAAGGTGCCGGGGCGCTCGGCGGCGAGTTTGCGGTACAGGCCGACGGGGGTGTCCCCGTCGGCGAGGAACCGCCTGGTGACCGGGATGACCCTGCGGTCCTTCGCGAGCGTGCGGAACGTGTCGGCGTCGGGCGCGATGTCACTCATGGTGGTGGCAGCCATGGCAGCGGAGCCTACTGGCCCAGGGGCAGGACATCCGCATCGAAGCAGGTGCGGTCGCCCGTGTGGCAGGCGGCGCCGGTCTGGTCGACCTTGACGAGCAGGGTGTCGCCGTCGCAGTCCAGGGCCACGGACTTGACGTGCTGCACGTGGCCGGAAGTGTCGCCCTTGACCCAGTACTCGTGGCGGCTGCGGCTCCAGTAGGTGCAGCGGCCGGTGGTGAGGGTGCGGTGGAGGGCCTCGTCGTCCATCCAGCCGAGCATGAGGACCTCGCCGGTGTCGTACTGCTGGGCGATGGCGGGGACCAGTCCGTCGGCGCTGCGCTTGAGGCGGGCGGCGATGGCGGGGTCGAGGTCGGTGGTCCCGGGGGCGGGGCGAGTGGTGCCGGTCATGGTGTCCATTCTGCCGCCACGGGCGGGGTGCCGGGGCCGGGCGGTGCGGGTGGTGGCCGGGGGGACGGGTGGGGTGACCGGTGGGGTGACGGCCGGGGCGGCTGGTCATGACCCGATCAGGATCCCGGCGGTCGGGCTGTCAGTGGCGTACGGCATGCTTCGACCATGACCACTCCGCCGCCGAACTCCCCGGAACCGCCCAGCGACAGCGGTGGGTTCGGCCCGCCCCAGGCGTTCGGCCCGCCGGCCGGGCCCCCTGCCCAGCCGCCGGCCCAGCCGCCCGCGCAGCCTTACGGGCAGCCTTTCGGGCAGCAGCCCTACGGTCTGCCGCAGGGCGCCCAGGGGTACGGGCAGCAGCAGGGTTTCGGCCAGCACGGACAGCAGTACGGGCAGCAGTACGGGCAGCAGTTCGCGCCGCCGATGCCGCCGCCTCCCCCGCCGTCGGGGGGCAACGGCGCGAAGGTGGCCGCGATCGTGGTCGCCGCCGTGCTGGTGGCGGGCCTGGTCGTCGGCGGTCTCGTCCTCACCGCCAAGGGCGACCACAAGTCGACCGCGCGGAAGGGCTCGCCGAGCCCGTCGGCGACACCGACCGTGGAGGCCACCGAGCCCGGTGACGACCCGGCCGCGACGCCCTCCGACGCGGACGAGCCGTCGCCCGGTGACCCGCAGCAGGTGCCGTACGTGGTGCTCAAGCCCGGCGAGTGCTTCGACCACCCGAGCCTGAGCAGCGGCATCTCGGTGGTGACCAAGCGGTCGTGCGGCGGCACGCACGACGGCGAGGTGATATCCAACGCGACCCTGTCGGGCTCCTTCGACACCGAGCAGGCGATCCAGGACAAGGCGAAGGGCCTGTGCGAGCCCGCTGCGCAGAAGCGCGTGGGCTCCATATCCGACGGCCGTACCTACTACTCGTACGTGCTGTATCCGGCCAAGCGGACGTACGACCGCGGGCAGGACCAGATCACCTGCAGCATCACGCGCAGCATCACGCCCGGAGGGGCGAAGCTGTCGGAGGCGCTGCCGGACTAGGGGGTTTCCGCCTCCGGCGCCGGGGCCGCGGACGTAGGGTTGCCGTATGTCGACCCATGCGCAGCGCGAACGTCTGCTCCTCGCCGACCTGTTGGAGACCGTGGGCCCCGGCGCCCCGACGCTCTGCGGCGGCTGGCAGGCCCGTGATCTCGCGGCCCACGTCGTCGTGCGGGAGCGGCGCTCCGACGCGGCGGCCGGGCTGCTGATCAAGGCCCTGGCCCCGCGGCTGGAGCGGGTGCAGGCGGAGTTCGCCGCCAAGCCGTACGAGGAGCTGCTCCAGCTCATCCGCACGGGGCCGCCGCGGCTGTCGCCGTACGCCCTCAAGCAGGTCGACGAGGCCGCCAACACCGTCGAGTTCTTCGTGCACACGGAGGACGTGCGGCGTGCCCAGCCGGACTGGACGCCCCGCGAGCTGGACCCGGTGTTCGCGGACGCGCTGTGGGCGCGGCTGGAGCGGGTGGCCCGGATGCTCGGCCGGAAGTCCCCGGTGGGCCTGGTGCTGCGGCGGCCCGACGGTCGTACGGCGGTGGCGCGCCGGGGCGCGCCCGTGGTGACCGTGACGGGTGGGCCCGGAGAGCTGACGCTGTTCGCGTTCGGGCGGCAGACGGCGGCACGGGTGGAGCTGGAGGGCGACGAGAACGCCGTCGCGAAGGCCCGGCAGGCGGAGCTCGGGCTCTAGTACTGCGGCCCCGGCCCCGGAGGGCCGGGGCCGGAGGTCAGCGGACGGGGTGGCCCGCGTCGCGCAGCGTGCGCTTCACTTCGGCGATCTTCAGGTCGCCGAAGTGGAAGACGGAGGCGGCGAGCACGGCGTCGGCGCCCGCGGCCACCGCCGGGGCGAAGTGCTCCAGGCGGCCCGCGCCGCCGCTCGCGATCACCGGCACGGAGACGTGCTCGCGCACCGCGGCGATCATCTCCGTGTCGTAGCCGTCCTTGGTGCCGTCCGCGTCCATGGAGTTCAGGAGGATCTCGCCCGCGCCCAGTTCCGCCGCGCGATGGGCCCACTCGACGGCGTCGATGCCGGTGCCGCGGCGGCCGCCGTGCGTGGTGACCTCGAAGGAGCCGCCCGGGGTGCGCCGGGCGTCGACGGACAGGACGAGCACCTGGCGGCCGAAGCGCTCGGCGATCTCCTGGATGAGCTCGGGCCGGGCGATGGCCGCGGTGTTGACGCCGACCTTGTCGGCGCCGGCGCGCAGCAGCTTGTCGACGTCGCCCGCGGTGCGGACGCCGCCGCCCACGGTCAGCGGGATGAAGACCTGCTCGGCGGTGCGGCGCACCACGTCGTAGGTGGTCTCGCGGTCGCCGGAGGAGGCGGTGATGTCGAGGAACGTCAGCTCGTCGGCGCCCTCCTGGCCATAGATCCTGGCCATTTCGACGGGGTCGCCGGCGTCGCGCAGGTTCTGGAAGTTGACGCCCTTGACGACCCGGCCGTTGTCGACGTCCAGGCAGGGGATGACTCGGACCGCCAGGGTCATGTGCTCGTTGCTCCTCGGTACGCTTCTACTTCTACTTCGACCAGCACGCGCGAGTCGGCGAACCCGGAGACGACCACCAGGGTCGCCACGGGCCGCACGGCGTCGAAGAACTCCTTGTGGGCGCGGCCGACCGCGTCGACGTCCCGCGCGTGGGTCAGGTACATCCGGGTGCGGAGGACGGACTCGGGGCCGAGGCCGAACTCCTCCAGGGCGGCGAGGGCGTTCCCGAAGGCCGCTTTGGCCTGTTCGTACGGATCGCCCTCGCCGTGCAGCACGGAGCCGTTGAACGGCAGGGTTCCGGCCACCAGCACCCGGTCCCCTGCCGCGACAGCGCGCGCACAACCGAACGTCTCTTCCCAGGGACTGTCGCTCTGCACCCGCTGCACGGCTTCGCTCATACGGACACAGCCTCCAGGGCTTCTTCCAGGGTGAACGCCTTGGCGTAGAGGGCCTTGCCCACGATGGCGCCTTCGACACCCTCCGGTACCAGGTTGGCGATCGCCCGCAGATCGTCAAGGGAGGAGACGCCACCGGAGGCGACTACCGGCCGGTCGGTGGCGGCGCAGACGTTCTTCAGCAGCTCCAGGTTGGGGCCCTGGAGGGTGCCGTCCTTGGCGATGTCGGTGACGACGTAGCGGGCGCAGCCCTCGGCGTCCAGGCGGGCGAGGGTCTCGTAGAGGTCGCCGCCGTCGCGGGTCCAGCCGCGGCCGCGGAGGGTGGTGCCCTGGACGTCCAGGCCGACCGCGATGCGGTCGCCGTGCTCGGCGATGGCCTTGGCGACCCACTCGGGGGTCTCCAGGGCGGCGGTGCCGAGGTTGACGCGGGTGCAGCCGGTGGCGAGGGCGGCGGCGAGCGAGGCGTCGTCGCGGATGCCGCCGGACAGCTCGACCTTGATGTCCATGGAGCGGACGACCTCGGCGACCTGGGAGCGGTTGTCCCCGGTGCCGAAGGCGGCGTCGAGGTCCACGAGGTGCAGCCATTCGGCACCGGCGCGCTGCCAGGCGAGGGCGGCGGAGAGCGGGTCGCCGTAGGACGTCTCGGAGCCGGACGCGCCGTGGACGAGCCGGACGGCCTGGCCGTAACGGACGTCGACGGCGGGGAGCAGTTCGAGGCGGTGGGTCATAGGGGGACCTTAAGGTGAGGAAGGGTGCCGGGTCCCGGCGCGGCGGGGGGCGTGGCGCCGGGGCGGCCGGTCACAGCGTGCCGAGCCAGTTGCGGAGCAGGACGGCGCCGGCGTCGCCGGACTTCTCGGGGTGGAACTGGGTGGCGGACAGCGGGCCGTTCTCCACGGCGGCGACGAAGGGCTCGCCGTGGGTGGCCCAGGTGACCTTGGGGGCGCGGATGTTGGGGTTGCCGACCTCCAGGCCCCACTCGCGCACCGCGTAGGAGTGCACGAAGTAGTAGCGGGTGCCGGCGTCGAGGCCCGCGAAGAGCCGGGAGCCCTCGGCGGGGGTGACGGTGTTCCAGCCCATGTGCGGGACGACGGGCGCCTTGAGCGGTTCGACGGTGCCGGGCCACTCGTCGAGGCCCTCGGTCTCGACGCCGTGCTCGATGCCGCGCTCGAAGAGGATCTGCATGCCGACGCAGATGCCCATGACGGGGCGGCCGCCGGAGAGGCGGCGGCCGACGACCCAGTCGCCGCGGGCGGCGCGCAGGCCCTTCATGCAGGCCGCGAAGGCGCCGACGCCGGGGACGAGGAGTCCGTCGGCGTTCATGGCCTTGTCGTAGTCGCCGGTGATCTCGACGTCCGCGCCGACGTGGGCGAGGGCGCGCTCGGCGGAGCGCACGTTGCCGAAGCCGTAGTCGAAGACGACGACCTTCTTGCGGTCGCTCATGCCCAGACCCCCAGGCGCATGATCCCGGCGACGAGGCACATCGCGCTGCCGATGCCGAGCAGGACGAGCACGCCCTTGGGGAAGCCCTGCTTGGCGAAGGAGATGACGCCGCCGAGGAGGAAGAGGCCGACGACGATCAGGATGGTGGACAGGCTGTTCACAGCGCACCCTTCGTGGAGGGAAGGATCCCGGCGGCGCGCGGGTCGCGTTCCGAGGCGTAGCGCAGCGCGCGGGCGAGGGCCTTGAACTGGCACTCGACGATGTGGTGGGCGTTGCGCCCGTACGGGACGTGGACGTGCAGGGCGATCTGCGCCTGTGCGACGAAGGACTCCAGGATGTGCCGGGTCATCGTCGTGTCGTAGGCGCCGATCATGGGCGCCATGTTCTCGGGCTCGGTGTGCACGAGGTAGGGGCGGCCGGAGAGGTCGACGGTGACCTGGGCGAGGGACTCGTCCAGGGGCACGGTGCAGTTGCCGAAGCGGTAGATGCCGACCTTGTCGCCGAGGGCCTGCTTGAAGGCGGCGCCGAGCGCGAGGGCGGTGTCCTCGATGGTGTGGTGGCTGTCGATGTGCAGGTCGCCGTCGGTCTTGACGGTGAGGTCGAAGAGACCGTGGCGCCCGAGCTGGTCGAGCATGTGGTCGTAGAAGCCGACGCCGGTCGACACGTCGACCTGCCCGGTGCCGTCGAGGTCTATCTCGACCAGGACGGACGTCTCCTTGGTGGTGCGCTCGATGCGGCCCACGCGGTTCATTGGTTCTCCTTCAGTACTGCGCGTACCGCGTCGAGGAACGCGTCGTTCTCCGCCGGGGTGCCCGCGGTGACGCGCAGCCGTCCCGGTACGCCGTTGTCCCGGACCAGGACGCCGTGGTCGAGGATGGCCCGCCAGGTGGCGTGGCTGTCCGCGAACCGGCCGAACTGGACGAAGTTGGCGTCGGACTCCGTCACCTCGCAGCCCATCGCGCGCAGCTCGGTGACGATGCGGTCGCGCTCCTGCTTGAGCTGTTCGACGTAGCCGAGGAGCGTGTCCGTGTGCTCCAGGGCCGCGAGGGCGGTGGCCTGGGTGACGGAGGACAGGTGGTAGGGCAGCCGTACGAGCTGCACGGCGTCGACCACGGCGGGGTGCGCGGCCAGGTAGCCCAGCCGCAGCCCGGCGGCGCCGAACGCCTTGGACATGGTGCGGGAGACCACGAGGTTGGCGCGGCCCTCGATGAGCGGCAGCAGCGAGGGGCGGTGGCTGAACTCGCCGTACGCCTCGTCCACGACCACCAGGGACGGCCTGGCGGCCTGGGCGGCCTCGTGGATCCGCAGGACGGTGTCCGCCTCGACGGCCGTGCCGGTGGGGTTGTTCGGGGAGCAGATGAAGACCACGTGGGGCCGGTGCTCGCCGATGGCCTCGACGGCCGCGTCGACGTCGATGGTGAAGTCCTCGCGGCGGGGGCCGGACAGCCAGCCGGTGCCGGTGCCGCGGGAGATCAGGGCGTGCATGGAGTACGAGGGCTCGAAGCCCATCGCGGTGCGGCCCGGTCCGCCGAAGGCCTGCAGCAGCTGCTGGAGGACCTCGTTGGAGCCGTTGGCGGCCCAGACGCCGGCCCCGGTGACCTCGTGGCCCGTGGTGCGGGTGAGGTAGCGGGCGAGCTCGGTGCGGAGCTCGACCGCGTCCCGGTCGGGGTAGCGGTTGAGGTGCCGGGCGGCCTCGGCGACGCGCTCGGCGATGCGGGCGACGAGGGGCTCGGGCAGCGGGTACGGGTTCTCGTTGGTGTTCAGGCGTACGGGCACGTCGAGCTGGGGCGCTCCGTACGGGGACTTGCCGCGCAGCTCGTCCCGGATGGGGAGATCGTCGATGCCGGTCACTTACTTCGGCACCTTCCAATCGAACCTCGCCTTGATTGCGGCGCCGTGTGCGGGCAGGTCCTCCGCCTCGGCGAGGGTGACCACGTGGTGGGCGACCTCGGCGAGGGCGTCGCGGGTGTAGTCCACGACGTGGATACCGCGCAGGAAGGACTGGACCGAGAGACCGGAGGAGTGACAGGCGCAGCCGCCGGTGGGCAGCACGTGGTTGGAGCCCGCGCAGTAGTCGCCGAGGGAGACCGGGGCGTAGGCGCCGACGAAGATCGCTCCGGCGTTGCGGACGCGGGCGGCGACCTCGGCGGCGTTCTCGGTCTGGATCTCCAGGTGTTCGGCGCCGTAGGCGTCCACGACGGCGAGGCCCTGTTCGAGGTCGTCGACGAGCACGATGCCGGACTGGCGGCCGGCGAGGGCGGGGACGATCCGGTCCTCGATGTGCCTGGTGGCGGCGACCTGGGTCTCGAGCTCCTTCTCGACGGCCTTCGCCAGTTCCTCGGAGTCGGTGACGAGCACCGCGGCGGCCAGCGGGTCGTGCTCCGCCTGGCTGATGAGGTCGGCGGCGACGTGCACCGGGTCGGCGGTGCGGTCCGCGAGGATCGCGATCTCGGTGGGGCCCGCCTCGGCGTCGATGCCGATGCGGCCCTTGAGGAACCGCTTGGCGGCGGCGACCCAGATGTTGCCGGGGCCGGTGACCATGTTGACCGGGCGGCACTCCTCGGTGCCGTAGGCGAACATGGCGATGGCCTGTGCCCCGCCGGCGGCGTAGACCTCGTCGACGCCGAGCAGCGCGCAGGCGGCCAGGATCGTGGGGTGGGGCAGGCCGCCGAAGTCGGCCTGCGGCGGGGAGGCGACGGCCATGGAGGCGACACCCGCCTCCTGGGCGGGGACCACGTTCATGACCACGGACGAGGGGTAGACCGAGCGGCCGCCCGGCACATAGAGCCCGACGCGCTCGACGGGGACCCAGCGCTCGGTGACCGTGCCGCCGGGCACGACCTTGACAGTCTTGTCGGTGCGGCGCTGCTCGCGGTGGACGAGGCGGGCGCGGCGGATGGACTCCTCCAGCGCGGCCCGGACGGCCGGGTCCAGGGCCTCCAGCGCGGCGGTGATCGCCTCGGGCGCGACCCGCACCCGGTCGATCGTGACGCCGTCGAACCGCTCCGCGTAGTCGATCAGGGCCGCGGTGCCGCGATGATGCACGTCCTCGCAGATGGGCCGCACCTTCTCCAGGGCGGCCTCGACGTCGAGTTCGGCTCGGGGCAGCAGGTCGCGGTCGATGCCGGCGTCGGAGGCGACGGCACCACGCAGATCGATTCGGGAGATCACAGGGTCAATTGTCTCAGACCCGTCCCGGCACACGGCTCCCTGTACCAACCGGTGATACGCGCCGCGGACCGACAGCACGTTCTCACTATGAGTGTTCAATCGGTCACGTGGCGGGAATGGGGACGGTAGCGCGAGGTATGCGTGACGGGAGGGGGCACGTTCCGTGACCGAGGTACACGAGGGGGGACCGCCCGCCGGGCTGGATCTCACGGCGGCCGAATGGGGGATGTGGCAGGCGTTCCGCAGGGGCGGCACCCACGATCTGCGGGCGGCCGACCCCGATCGGAACGACCCCGGCGGCCCGCACCCCTGGGGCCCGGAGCGCAGCGTGCGCGCCCGGGTCGTCGCCCTGCTCCTGCTGGACGGGCCGCCCGCGCAGCCGGGCCGGGTGTCCGCCCTCAAGCTCAACGGCGCGCGGATCACCGGCACGCTCGACCTGTCGGGCGGGAAGGTCGGTCCCTATGTGGAGCTGCAGAACTGCCGCTTCGACCATCAGGTGCTGCTCCCGGAGAGCCACTTCACCAGTCTGCGGCTGGTCGGCTGCGTCCTCCCCCGGCTGGAGGCGGCCCGGCTGCGGACCGAGGGCGATCTGCACCTGCCGCGCTGTGTCGTGCAGAACGGCATCCGGCTGACCGACGCCCACATAGGGACGGATCTGCTCCTCAACCAGCTGGTGGTCCGGCGGGACCGGCGCGGCCTGTCGATCGCCGCCGACGGGATGACCGTCGGCCAGGACGTGCAGGCGGAGCTGATGCGCTCGTACGGCGAGCTGAGCATGCGCGGCGCGACCATAGGGGTCTCGTTCAGCCTGCGCGGCAGCACCCTCAGCAATCCGTACGGGCGGCGCGCGCTCAACGCCCCGCAGCTCACGGTCGAGCGCACCCTCTATCTGACGTCGGCGGGCTATGCCAGCGCCGCCTTCGCCAGCGGCTTCACTCCCCCGTACGGCATCGCCACCACCCCCGAGCGCGGCACCCGCGTGCAGCGCTTCGAGTGCCAGGGCGGGGCGCGGCTGGACGACGGGCGGTTCGGTGACGCGGTGGACCTCAGCCAGGCCCGCTTCGTCATGGAGGCGGACCAGGAGCTGTCGCTGCGCCGGATCCAGACGCCCGAGCTGCGGTTCCTCGGGGAGTGGGCGCAGCGCGGGCGGGTCGTCCTGTCGGGGGCCCGGGTCGTCAACCTGGTCGACCGCGCGGACAGTTGGCCGGGGCCCGGCGGCCTGGTCATGGCCGGTTTCTCCTACGAGAACCTGATACCCATGGGCCACTTCCCGCTGGAAAGACGGCTGGAGTGGGTGGCGGCCGCGACCCCGGAGTACGCGCCGGAGCCGTACGAGCGGCTGGCGGGCGCCCTGCGCGGGAGCGGCGAGGACGCCGAGGCGCGCGAGGTGCTGCTGGCCAAGCAGCGGCGCCGCCGGGAGACGCTGCCGCTGGCGGGCAAGTCGTGGGGCTACCTCCAGGACTGGATGGTGGCGTACGGCTACCGGCCGGGGCGGGCGGCGGTGTGGATGGCGGTGCTGTGGGCGGCGGCGACGGTCTATTTCTCGCACCACCGGCTGGAGCCGCTGAAGGAACACGAGAGCCCGGCGTGGAATCCGGCCCTCTACTCGCTGGATCTCCTGGTGCCGCTCGTCGACCTGGGCCAGGGCCAGGCGTGGCGCCCCACGGGGGTGACGCAGTGGGTGGTGGCGGCCTTGACAATCCTCGGCTGGATCCTGGCCACCACGGTGGCGGCGGGGGCCACCCGCCTGCTGAGCCGGCAGTAGCCGGCCGGGGGCGGCGGGGGCTGCGCCCGGCATCCCGACTGCGGGCCGTCTGCCGCCTGCGGCGGGAGCGGCCTGCGGCCGCGTCCTCAATCGCCGGACGGGCTGGATTTGCCGGCTGCAGTCTGCAACCTGCAACGGGCTGGTTGTACGGGCTCAGTCCGCAGTCTGCGGGCCGCAGGTCGAAGTGCCACGGTCCATGAAATTCAGCCCGTCCGGCGTTTGAGGACAACGCGGCGAAGCCGTGTTGCGGGCCCGGGGCGCAGCCCCGGCAGGTGCCGCAGACAAAGTGGGGGCTGAGGAAGAACCCGACCAGCCGGCCGCCCAGGCCATTAGGCTTACCGGCTGTGACCACCGCTCGCCTCCCCCTCTTCCCCCTCAACTCGGTGCTGTTCCCCGGCCTCGTGCTCCCGCTGAACGTCTTCGAGCAGCGCTACCGCGCCTTGATGCGCGATCTGTCGGCGCTGCCCGAGGAGGAGCCGCGCCGGTTCGGCGTCGTCGCCATCCGCGACGGCCACGAGGTCGCGCCCACCGCCCCGGGCCTGCCCGAGGGGGCCCGCCCGGAGCCCGGCCCGGCGTCGGGCTTCGGCGCCGACCCGATGCGGGCGTTCCACCTGGTGGGCTGCGCGGCGGAGGCCGCGACGATCCGCGAGCGGGCGAACGGCACGTACGAGGTCCTCTCCTCCGGGACCAGCCGCTTCCGGCTGCTGTCCGTCGACACCTCGGGCCCGTACCTGGTCGGCGAGGTGGAGTATCTGAAGGAGGAGCAGGGCGAGGGTGCGGGCGCGCTGGCGTCCGGGGTGGTCCGGGCGTTCCGCGCGTACCAGAAGCGGCTGGCGGGCGCGACGGAGCGGTCCCTGGCCGGGCAGGCGGATCTGCCCGGGGAGCCGTCCGTGCTGTCCTACCTGGTCGCGGCCACGGCGATGCTGGACACTCCCGCGAAGCAGCGGCTGCTCCAGGCCCCCGACACGGCGAGCAGGCTGGCGGAGGAGCTGAAAATGCTGCGCGCCGAGACCGCGTTGATCAGTAAGCTCCCGTCGCTGCCCGCCGCGGACTTCACGCAGCAGCCGACCAGTCCCAACTGAGCCCGCCCGGGAGGGCACGGTGAAGAGAACGAAGAAGGCGCAGCAGTCCGCCGCCACCCCGGCGGTCGTCGTCCTGGAGAAGGCGGGCACGCCGTTCTCGGTGCACGCGTACGAGCACGATCCGGCCGCCGCCTCGTACGGCGAGGAGGCCGCCGAGGCGCTGGGCGTCGACCCCCGGCAGGTTTTCAAGACGCTGGTGGCGGAGGTGGACGGGGCGCTGACCGTGGCCGTCGTCCCGGTGTCCGGTTCGCTGGACCTCAAGGCGCTGGCGGCTGCGGTGGGCGGCAAGCGGGCGGCGATGGCCGATCCGGCGGCGGCCGAGCGCTCGACGGGGTATGTGCGCGGCGGGATCTCGCCGCTCGGGCAGCGCAGGCGGCTGCCGACGGCGCTGGACGTCTCGGCGCGCGACCACACCACCATCTGCGTCTCGGCGGGGCGCCGCGGCCTGGAGGTCGAGCTGGCCCCCGCGGACCTGGCCGCCCTGACGGACGCGGTCGTCGCCCCGATCGCCCGGGGCTAGGACCGCGGCCGCCGTACGGGCCGTGTCGGCCCGTACGGCGGCCGCGGTCCGCGCCGGTCGCTCCGCCGGTTACTTCTTCGGGCCGAACTCCTTGTCGATCACCGAGACGAAGTCCTCCTTGGCGATCGGCGGGTTCTGCGTGCCGGGGGTGGTCAGCTTCTTGTCGCCGTGCAGCAGCGTCGGCGTGCCGTTGATGCCGTCCTTGCCGAAGAGCTTGCCCATCTCCAGACCCCACTTGGCGTAGGTGCGGTCGGTGACGTTCTTCTCGAAGTCCTTGTTGCCCTTGAGGGCCGGGACCTGCTGCGCGACCTCGATCAGCTTCTTGTCGTCGGCGTAGGCGTCGTCCCGCTCGTCGGGGTGGTTCTGCTTCGAGTAGAGCGCTTCCTTGTACTCGACGAACGCCTCGGGGCTGACGTTCAGCGCGGCACCGAGGGCGCTGACGGCGTTCTTCGAGCCGGTGCCCTTGGCGGGCGAGTCGTCGATGAAGTTGACCATGACGAAGCGGACCTTGTAGCGGCCGTCCTTCACGTCCTTGCGCAGCTGCTCACCGGAGTTCTGCTCGAACATGGCGCACACGGGGCAGCGCACGTCCTCGTAGACGGTGAGGGTCTCCTTGGCCTTCGGGTCGCCGACGACGATCTCGTTGCCGTTCTCGCCGGTGGTGTTGGCGGGCTTGACGAGGTCCTTCTTCGCCACGGCCGCCCACTCGCCCTTGCCGGAGCCGCTGTCGCCCGCCTTGGTCACGGCGAAGCCGATGCCGCCCGCTATCGCGAGGACGACGACGATCGACCCGGCGACGACGAGCTGGCGGCGGGTCTTGTCCTTCTTGGCCTGGCGCTCGCGCTCGATGCGCAGCCGCTCGCGGGCGGCCTGCTTGTTCTGCTGGTTGTTGCGATTGCTCATGATGTCTTCTCCGGTGGTGTACGGGGGTGCGGGGACCGCTGTGCTCGGGCAGTGCGTCAGGCAGCTGCGGAGCAGAGGGGCGGTCCGCGCCGTACCACGGAGTGGACGAGGAGCGGGAGGGTGCGCGGCGGGAGGACGCGGCGCGTGGGCCGCACGGG
The DNA here is from genome assembly GCF_053594975.1 of Streptomyces sp. NPDC002537. Taxonomy (NCBI): domain Bacteria; kingdom Bacillati; phylum Actinomycetota; class Actinomycetes; order Kitasatosporales; family Streptomycetaceae; genus Streptomyces; species Streptomyces sp. NPDC002537. The sequence goes on along the minus strand of NZ_JBSFWT010000004.1, from coordinate 12,635 downwards.
CGCGGGGCGGGGTCCCACGGCCGCGGTGAGCGCGGCGACGGCGAGCAGCAGCGGCCGGAAGGCGAACGCGGCCACCGCGCGGAGCAGCCGGGCGAGGGCCACCTCGCCGCGCCGCAGCCAGGCCGCGGCCAGCAGGCCGACGGTGATGTGGCAGGCGAGCAGCAGCCAGGGCAGGGCGGCGGAGTCGGTGGCCGGGCCGGGGCCGCCCTGGGCGGCCATCCGGGCCAGCGGGGTGCCGAAGTTGCCGCCGCCGCAGACCAGATCGACGCCGATCGAGCGGAGGGGGCCCGCTATCGGGCCGCCCGCCCGGCCGTAACAGGCGTGCTGGCCGGTGGTGAAGACGGTGTCGGCCGTCAGCTCCAGCGGGATGAGGAGGGCCGCGATCCGTCCGTAGGTCCGCTCGCGGTCGGCCAGCGCGTACGCGATCGCGAAGAACACGGCGGACAGCACGGCGACCGTGGACACGGGCAGCGGGGCCCGGGAGAGCAGGACGTGGGAGGCGGCGGAGAGGGTGACGCAGAGCGCGGTGAAGAGGGCCGCGCGCAGCGCTCTCAATCGAACTCCCGTCCCCTCCATGAGGCCGAATTTTGCCACGCTACGGGCTAAGTGTCGTGTCAAGATTCGGCATCGATGACGGGGACGGGACGCCTGGGGCAGGTGTGTACCGGAGGGGTCGGGCAGCGGGTCAGGACTTGAGCTGCTCGTCGACGGCCTTGGTGAACTGGTCCGGGGTGATCGGGGTGTTCTTGCCGTCCGCGGTCAGCTTCTTGCCGTCGAGCTTGACGGTGGGGGTGCCGGTGATGTCCTTGTGGGTGTCGAAGGCGTCGGAGACCTCCAGCGCCCACTTGTCGAAGGTGCCGTCCTTGACGTTCTTCTCGAACTCGGCGTTGCCCTTGAGCGCGGGGACCTCGTTCGCGATCTTCAGCAGGACGTCGTCCTTGGCGTAGTCGTCCTTCGTCTCCTGCGGGTGGTTGGCCTTGGTGTAGAGGGCCTTGTTGTACGCGCTGAAGGCCTCGGGGCTGACGTTCAGGGCCGCGCCGAGGGCGCTGAGGGCGTTCTTGGAGCCGGTGCCGGGGAGGTTGCGGTCGATGAAGGTCGCGACGTGGTACGAGACCTTGTACTTGCCGTCCTTGACGTCCTTGTCGATCGTCCCGCCGACGTTCTGCTCGAAGACCGAGCAGATCGGGCAGCGCATGTCCTGGAAGAGGTCCAGGGTGTGCTTGGCGTTCTTGTCGCCGATGACGATCTCGGTGCCCTTGTCACCCGCGGTGTTGGCGGGCTTGACGAGGTCCTTCTTCGCGGCGGCCGTCCAGGCCGCGTCGGAGCCGCCGCTCTTGCCCATCTGGCTGACGGCCACGCCGATGCCCGCGGCGACCGCGAGGATGGCGACGACCGAGCCGCCGACGACGAGCTGGCGGCGGGTCCTGTCCTTCTTGGCCTGCCGCTCCCGCTCGGCGCGCAGCCGCTCGCGGGCGGCCTGCTTGTTCTGCTGGCTGTTGCGCTTGCTCATGGTGGTTTCTCCGTACGTGGTGCCGTGTGGTGTGTGCTGCTCAGGCGAGGGCGGGCCTGCGCGGCGGGCCGCGGCGGACGACGGAGTGCGTCAGCCGGGGCGGGGCGGGCGCGCGCACGGGGCGCGCGGGCCGTACGGGCGCGCTGTCGGGCCGTACGGCCGGGGGTGCGGCGGCCGGGGGCAGGGGGCGGAGGGCTGCTGCCGCCGCGGCGGCGAGCAGCCGGACGAACGCGGCCTCGCCGCGGCGCAGCCAGGCGGCGGCCAGCAGGCCCACCGTGAGGTGCGCGGCGAGCAGCAGCCAGCAGGCGGTGCCGGGGTCGGTGAGGGGCCCGAAGGGGCCGTCGAGGCCGCCCCCGCCGCAGAGGGCGGCGAGCGCGCCGGGCACGGGGTGGCCGTCCGCGCCGTAGCAGGTGCGCTGGCCGACGGTGAAGACCGCGTCGGCGGCCAGCTCCAGGGGGACGAGCAGCGCGGCGATGTGCGCGAAGCGGCGCTCGCGGCCCGCGAGCGCGTAGGCGAGGGCGAAGACGGCGGCGGAGGTCGCGGCGACGGTGGTCACGGGCAGCGGCGCGCCGGAGAGCAGCACGTGGGAGCCCGCGGACAGCAGCACGCACAGCGCGGCGAAGAGCGCCGCGCGCCCCCCTCGCCACCATGCCGCCGAAATATCCACGAGTAACGAGTCTGTCATGACCCGCGGTAAACACCGACTAAAGCGGACCGGGCCCCATGGGGGCGCGGGGAACAGCGTGACAAGCCGCACACGACCCGCGGCCGCGTACCGAGCGCGGCCCCCACCCCGGCGGACGCCCCCGGGAATCCGGCCGTACGCCCCCCGAACCGGCGGCGCCGGGCCGCAACCGGGCCCGGCTGTCAGTGGCGCCCGGTAACCTTCGATGCTGCCCTTCCCTCCCGGGCCACGAGGGCCGGGAGGGGCCGCTGTCGCCGACCGTTCGCCGGAGGTCTCTCACCGTGTCAGCCTCGTCCAAGCCGCCGTTCACGCACCTGCACGTCCACACCCAGTACTCCCTGCTGGACGGTGCCGCGCGGCTCAAGGACATGTTCAATGCCTGCAATGAGATGGGCATGACACACATCGCCATGTCCGACCACGGCAACCTGCACGGTGCGTACGACTTCTTCCATCAGGCCAAGAAGGCGGGCGTCACGCCGATCATCGGCATCGAGGCCTATGTCGCGCCGGAGTCCCGGCGCAACAAGCGGCGCATCCAGTGGGGCCAGCCGCACCAGAAGCGCGACGACGTGTCCGGTTCCGGTGGTTATACGCACAAGACGATCTGGGCGGCGAACAGCACCGGTCTGCACAACCTCTTCCGGCTGTCCTCCGACGCCTACGCCGAGGGCTGGCTGACGAAGTGGCCCCGTATGGACAAAGAGACGATCGCCCAGTGGTCCGAGGGCCTGATCGCCTCCACCGGCTGCCCGTCCGGCGAGGTGCAGACCCGGCTGCGGCTCGGCCAGTTCGACGAGGCCCTGCAGGCCGCCAGTGACTACAAGGACATCTTCGGCGAGGGGAAGTACTTCCTGGAGCTGATGGACCACGGCATCGAGATCGAGCGCCGGGTCCGCGACGGCCTGCTGGAGATCGGCAAGAAGGTCGGCATCCCGCCGCTGGTCACCAACGACTCGCACTACACCTACGCGCACGAGGCGACCGCGCACGACGCGCTGCTGTGCATCCAGACCGGCAAGAACCTCTCCGACCCGGACCGCTTCAAGTTCGACGGCACCGGCTACTACCTGAAGTCGACGGACGAGATGTACGCCATCGACTCCTCCGACGCCTGGCAGGAGGGCTGCCGCAACACCCTCCTGGTCGCCGAGCAGGTCGACCCCGCCGGGATGTTCGACAAGCGCGACCTGATGCCGAAGTTCGAGGTCCCCGAGGGCTTCTCCGAGGTCACCTGGTTCCAGGAGGAAGTCAGGCTCGGCATGGCCCGCCGCTTCCCCGGCGGCGTCCCGGACGACCGGCAGAAGCAGGCCGAGTACGAGATGGACGTCATCATCCAGATGGGGTTCCCGGGCTACTTCCTCGTGGTCGCCGACTTCATCATGTGGGCGAAGAAGAACGGCATCGCGGTCGGCCCCGGCCGTGGTTCCGCGGCCGGTTCGATCGTCGCGTACGCCATGGGCATCACCGACCTCGACCCGATCCCGCACGGCCTGATCTTCGAGCGCTTCCTCAACCCCGAGCGCGTCTCGATGCCCGATGTCGACATCGACTTCGACGAGCGCCGGCGCGCCGAGGTGATCCGGTACGTCACCGAGAAGTACGGCGCCGACAAGGTCGCCATGATCGGCACCTACGGCACCATCAAGGCCAAGAACGCGATCAAGGACTCCGCCCGCGTCCTCGGCTATCCGTACGCCATGGGCGACCGCATCACCAAGGCCATGCCCGCCGACGTCCTCGGCAAGGGCATCCCGCTCTCCGGCATCACCGACCCCAAGCACCCGCGCTACAGCGAGGCGGGCGAGGTCCGGGGGATGTACGAGAACGAGCCGGACGTGAAGAAGGTGATCGACACCGCGATGGGCGTCGAGGGCCTGGTGCGGCAGATGGGCGTGCACGCCGCCGGCGTGATCATGTCCAGCGAGACCATCACCGACCACGTCCCCGTCTGGGTCCGGCACTCCGACGGCGTCACCATCACGCAGTGGGACTACCCGAGCTGTGAGTCGCTCGGCCTGCTGAAGATGGACTTCCTGGGCCTGCGCAACCTCACGATCATGGACGACGCCGTCAAGATGGTGAAGGCCAACAAGGGGATCGACATCGATCTCCTGGCCCTGCCGCTCGACGACCCCAAGACCTTCGAACTGCTGCAGCGCGGTGACACCCTCGGTGTCTTCCAGTTCGACGGCGGCCCCATGCGCTCGCTCCTGCGGCTGATGAAGCCCGACAACTTCGAAGACATCTCCGCCGTGTCCGCGCTCTACCGCCCGGGCCCGATGGGCATGAACTCGCACACCAACTACGCGCTGCGCAAGAACAAGCAGCAGGACATCACGCCGATCCACAAGGAGCTGGAGGAGCCTCTCGAAGAGGTCCTCGCGGTCACCTACGGCCTGATCGTCTACCAGGAGCAGGTGCAGAAGGCCGCCCAGATCATCGCCGGGTACTCGCTCGGCGAGGCCGACATCCTCCGCCGCGTGATGGGCAAGAAGAAGCCCGACGAGCTGGCGAAGAACTTCACCATCTTCCAGGGCGGCGCCCGGAAGAACGGCTACAGCGACGAGGCCATCCAGGCCCTGTGGGACGTGCTGGTCCCCTTCGCCGGCTACGCCTTCAACAAGGCCCACTCCGCCGCGTACGGCCTGGTCTCGTACTGGACCGCCTACCTCAAGGCCAACTACCCCGCCGAGTACATGTCCGGGCTGCTCACCTCCGTGCGCGACGACAAGGACAAGTCGGCGATCTACCTCAACGAGTGCCGCCGCATGGGCATCAAGGTGCTCCCGCCGAACGTCAACGAGTCCGAGGCCAACTTCGCGGCGCAGGGCGACGACGTGATCCTCTTCGGCCTCACCGCCGTCCGCAACGTCGGCCAGAACGTGGTGGACTCGATCATCCGCAGCCGCAAGGCCAAGGGGAAGTACGGCTCCTTCCCCGACTTCCTCGACAAGGTCGAGGCCGTCGTCTGCAACAAGCGCACCGTCGAATCGCTGATCAAGGCCGGCGCCTTCGACGAGATGGGCCACACCCGCAAGGGCCTCACCGCGCACTACGAGCCGATGATCGACAACGTGGTGGCGGTCAAGCGCAAGGAGGCGGAGGGGCAGTTCGACCTCTTCGGCGGGATGGGCGACGACACCGCCGACGACGGGCCCGGCTTCGGGCTGGACGTGGAGTTCTCCGACGTCGAGTGGGAGAAGGCGTACCTGCTCGCGCAGGAGCGCGAGATGCTCGGTCTCTATGTGTCCGACCACCCGCTCTTCGGCATCGAGCACGTTCTCAACGACAAGGCCGACGCGGCCATCTCCCAGCTCACCGGCGGTGAGCACGCGGACGGCGCGATCGTCACCATCGGCGGCATCATCTCGGGCCTCCAGCGCAAGATGACCAAGCAGGGCAACGCCTGGGCCATCGCCACCGTGGAGGACCTGGCGGGCTCCATCGACTGCATGTTCTTCCCGGCGACCTACCAGTTGGTGTCCACCCAGCTCGTCGAGGACGCGGTCGTCTTCGTCAAGGGGCGCCTCGACAAGCGCGAGGACATCCCGCGCCTGGTCGCCATGGAGCTGATGGTCCCCGACCTCTCCAACGCGGGCACCAACGCCCCCGTGATCATCACCATCCCCACGGTGAAGGTCACCCCGCCGCTGGTGGAGCGGCTCGGTCAGGTGCTCACCCACCACCGGGGCGCCACCGAGGTGCGGATCAAGCTCCAGGGGCCGCGCAAGACCACCGTGCTCCGGCTGGACCGGCACCGGGTCAACCCCGACCCGGCGCTCTTCGGCGATCTGAAGGTGCTGCTCGGCCCGTCCTGCCTGGCGGGCTGATTCCTCGCCTGACCGACAAATCCCGTCATGCCACCACGTGGGGCGCGCCCGGAACAACAGGGCGCGCCCCACGCGCACTTCAAGGCGCCCACACCGTGCCCGGCACAGGGCCCTCCGCGACCCCGGCGCCCGTCGGTTGCGGGTCGGCCGTGGCCTCAGTTGTGGCCGAAGCGCTTCTGCTTGCCCTTGCGGGCGACGTCTCCGGGCGTCACCTGGGACTGCCGCTGCTCGTCCAGGGACTCGATCGAGGACTTCTGCGCCTGCTGCTGACCGCGCTCTGCCTGGCTGGCATGCTGCTGGCTCCGGTCCTGCTTCTTGTTCTTCGCCATGCTCGTGCCTCCACTCGGGGTGACCCCCCGCCGAACACACTCGCACGCACCGGCGAACCGTGCATTTCGGGTAATTACCGTGCGTGATAGGTGCACTTACCGAGGTGAGCCCGTATCCGCCACGCCGAAGATCCAGTTCGGACTGATAACCCCCGCACGGTCGGGCAGACTCCAGGAAAGCCAAGCGAAGACCAGGGCACGACCGTGCCGGGGGGCGACCGCACTTCTGGACTGACAGAAAGAGGGTGGAACGTGGACCGCTGCGTCGTCCTGGTGGACGCCGGCTATCTGCTGGGCGCCGCCGCGAGCCTGCTGGCCGGGGAGCCCGCACGGTCCCGCATCAGCGTGGACCACACGATCCTGATCCAGGGTCTCCGGGAGCGCGCCGAGGCGGAGACGGAGCAGCCCCTGCTGCGGATCTACTGGTTCGACGGGGCCCCGGACCGGGTGCCGCAGCCCGAGCACCGGAGGCTGCGCGTCATGCCCCGGGTGACCGTCCGGCTCGGCGCCCTGACCCGCAGCGACGGCCGCTGGGCACAGAAGGGCGTGGACGCCGCCATGCACGCGGAGCTCACCGAGCTCGCCCGCAACCGCGCCTGTTCGGACATCGTCCTCGTGACCGGCGACGGCGACCTGCTGCCCGGTCTGATGTCCGCCAAGGAACACGGCGTCGCCGTCCACCTCTGGGCCGTGCAGGCCGCCGACGGCGACTACAACCAGTCCGAGGACCTGGTGGCCGAGGCGGACGAGCGGCGCGTCCTGGACCGTGCCTGGATCACCCGGGCGGTGCGGGCCAAGGAGCTCACGGGTGCCTGCGCGCCGACCCCCGCGCCCCGCCCCGAGATCGCCGCGATCCTCTCCGCGCCGCTCCCGGAGTCCGCCGCCGCGGCGGCCGCGGCGGCGGCGAGCCACCCGGCGGACCCGCGGCCCGCCGAGCGCAACGGCTCCCGGCCCGTTCCCACCGCCGCGCCGTGCACCACCGGCGAGCGCGGCCAGGTGAACGGCGAGCCCCCCGCGTCCCGCGGCGTGCCCACCCCGAAGGACCTCGCGGGCCTCGCCCGCGGCGGCCTGGCCGGCCAGGACCGGGGCGCCGACCGGTCCGGGCCTGCCGCCTCCGGCGCGGCCCAGCCCGGCCAGGGGACGCCATCCGGCCTCGCCGCGGGAGCGACCCTGCGCTGGTCCTCCGACAAGGGCTGGGTGGACCGGGGCGCGGCCGGGATCGGCGAACCGCCCGAAACCGCCGCGCTGCCGATGCTCGCCCAGCTCACCAGCGCCGAGCAGCGCTGGGCCGACCGCGAGGAGGACATCACCACGGTCGGCGGCGACCCCTTCGAGGTGGGCCAGGTCTTCGCCCGCCGCTGGACCGAGCGCCTCACGGACGCGGTCCACCTCCAGCAGCTGTCCACCGAGTACCCGCGGATCCCGCACCGCATCGACGGCGAGCTGCTGCGGTACGCGGCGCGGTTCGGGCTCCTGGCGCACAAGGACGACCAGATCGACGAGCACGACCGCTATGCGATCCGCGCCGGGTTCTGGCGGGAGATCGACGCGCGGACGGCGGCGGAGCACGCCCCCGCGGGCGACTGAGGGGGCGCCGGGGCGGGGGACGGCGCTCCGGGCGGTCGGGCGCCCCAAGCGCGAGCCCGTGCGGCCAACCGCGTACCCTCATAGCTCGTGAGGACGGGTGTGGAACAGGCGGCGGGCGGCGCGGTGTGCACCGTGCGCGGCCTGGTGAAGACCTACCCCGCCGCGCGCGGCCGCCGCGGCGCGCCCGGTACGGCGGCCGTGCGGGCCAGCGACGGCATCGACCTCGACGTCCTGCGCGGGGAGATCTTCGGGCTGCTCGGCCCCAACGGCGCCGGGAAGTCCACGCTGGTGCGCCAGCTCACCGGGCTGCTCCGCCCCGACGAGGGCAGCGTCGAGCTCCTCGGCCACGACCTGGTGCGGCACCCCGAGCGCGCCTCCCGGCTCATCGGCTACCTCGGCCAGGAGTCGTCGGCGCTGGACGAGCTGACGGTCTCGCTCGCCGCCGAGACCACCGGCCGGCTGCGCGGCCTCGGGCTGCGCGAGGCGCGTGCCGAGCGCGACGCCGTCATCGAGGAGCTCGGGCTCGGCCCCATCGCCGGGCGGCCGTTGAAGAAGCTGTCCGGCGGGCAGCGCAGGCTGGCCTGCTTCGCCGCGGTGCTGGTCGGCGACCGTCCGGTGCTCGTCCTGGACGAGCCCACCACCGGCATGGACCCCGTGGCCCGCCGGGCCGTGTGGGCCGCCGTGGACCGCCGCCGCGCCGAACGCGGCGCGACCGTCCTGCTCGTGACGCACAACGTGATCGAGGCGGAGACCGTCCTCGACCGGGTGGCGGTGCTGGAGCGGGGGCGGATCATCGCCTGCGACACGCCCACCGGGCTCAAGGAACTCGTGGGGGACGAGGTGCGCGTGGAGCTCGTGTGGCGCGCCGAGCCCCCGCTGCACGTCCCCGAGGTGGCCGCGCTGCGCGGTGCGGCCACGGCCACGGGCCGCCGTTGGTCGCTGCGGCTCGCCCCCGCCGAGGCGCGCGCGGCGGTCGCCGCGGTGACCGGCGGCCCCGCCTTCGCCGCGCTGGACGACTTCACCCTCGCCACGCCGAGCCTGGAGGATGTCTATCTGGCGCTCGGCGGCCGCGCGGAGGGGCTGGTGAAGGCATGAGCGCCCGCACCGCCCGTGCGGCCCGGCGCCTGCCCGTACCGAAGAGGAGCATCGCGGCGTGACTGCTGTATCCGCAGAGGCGGCACCCGGACAGGCCCGGACCGGCGGGCTGGTCCGGCCGCGGTCGGACGACAAGCCGGACGACAAGGGGGCCGCGCCGCTCGCGCCGAGGGCGCGGCTGCTGCCGTCGCTGGCCGCGGTCTACCGGGCGCAGCTGTCGCGGGCCCGGGTGGCGCGGATCCCGCTGCTGTTCGTGGCGACGTTCCAGTCCGTCGGCATCATGATCATGATGCGGGGGGTGGTGGACGGGGGCGCCGAGGCGCGGTCCGTGGTGGCCGGGTCCAGTGTGCTGGTCGTCGCGTTCGTGGCGCTGAACCTGCTCGCCCAGTACTTCGGGCAGCTGCGGGCGAGCGGCGGGCTCGACCACTACGCGACGCTGCCGGTGCCGCCCGCCGCGGTGGTGCTGGGGGCGGCGGCCGCGTACGCGTCGTTCACCGTGCCCGGTACGGCCGTGACGGCCGTGGTGGGGAGCGTGCTGTTCAAGCTGCCGCTGGGGCATCTGTGGATCCTCGCCGCCGTGGTGCCGCTGTCCGGGGCGGCGCTCTCCGGGCTGGGCGCGGCGCTGGGGCTGCTCGCGCCCCGGCAGGAACTGGCGACGCTGTGCGGGCAGTTGGGCATGTCGGCGGCGCTGCTGCTGGGGGTGCTGCCGACGACGCACATGCCCACCCTGATCGTCTGGGCGCGGGATCTGCTGCCGTCCACGTACGGGGTGGAGGCGCTGGCGCGGACCTTCGACGCGCGGCCCGACTGGCCGGCGGTCGCCGCCGACCTGGGCGTGTGCGCGGCGGTGGGCGTGGTGTCGCTGGCGGCCGCGACGTGGGCGTACCGCAGGGCGGCCGTCCGATGACGCGCCGCGACGACCGTCCTGCGGCCGAGGGCACGCCGTCCACCTGGCACGATGGCGGTGTGACCGCACCCCTGACGCCGGACGCCCCGCCCCCGCCCGAGCCCGCCGGCGAGCCGGATCCCGGGCTGAGAGCCGAGCTGCGGCAGGCGGCGGTCGTCGCCGCCGCGGTGACGGTGTCCGGGGTGCTGCTGGGGCTGCTGTGGCTGTGGCTGGCGCCGCGGGTGCCGCTGGTCTCGGACGGCAGGGCCGTCTACCTGAAGAATTCCGAGGGCGAGCAGGCGATCGGCGCGGACGGCACGTTCGCGCTGCTCGGGCTGGGCTTCGGCGCGGTGAGCTCGGCGGTGGTCTTCTGGTTCCGCCGCCGCGGCGGCATCCCGCTGGTGGCGGGGCTGGCGCTGGGCTCGCTGCTCGCGACGCTGGTCGGCTGGCGGCTGGGGGCCTGGCTCGGTCCGAGCTCCGACGTCGTGGCGTCCGCGAAGGCGGTGGGCAAGGGCGTGGTCTTCGACGCGCCGCTGAAGCTGGCGGCGAAGGGCGTCCTGCTGGCCTGGCCCCTCGCCGCGATGGCGGTGCACCTCTGTCTCACGGCGGCGTTCGGGCCCCGCGACCCGGAGCCCGAGCCGCACTGGCCGACCCCGGAGGGATAGCGGGGGTGTCCCCGGCCCCGCTCGGTGACACCGCCGCAGCGGCGGGGGCCGGGGAAGGCGGGACCGCTACGCGGGCCGGCGGCCGTGGTTGGCGCGGTTCTTCTTGAGGCGCCAGCGGCGCTTGCGGGTGCGCTTCGACATGAGCCCTCCCTCCGCGGGGCGGTCCGGACGGTGCCCCGCACCATGGTCGTAGCGGACCGGGCGCCAACAGTCCAGAGCCCCAGCAAGCGGACGAAGCGTCAGCTTTCGTCCGCACCTCCCGTTACCCGGAGGTAAGGTGATGGCCCGTGACCGATAACGACCGGATATCGCGCCGCACCGCCGTCACGGCCGTCGCCGCCACCGCCGCCCTGCTCCCCTTCGCCACGGGCCCCTCCGCACGGGCCGCGGGCAGCGGCCCCGCCTTCCTGCACGGCGTCGCCTCGGGCGACCCGCTCCCCGACGGCATCTTGCTGTGGACGCGTGTCTCGCCCACACCGGACGCCGTCCCCGGCTCCGGCCTCGGGCCCGCCGTCGAGGTCGGCTGGGAGGTCGCCGAGGACGAGTCGTTCGGCAGGGTCGTCGCCCGGGGCACCGTCACGGCGACGGCCGACAACGACCACACCGTCAAGGCCGATGTGCGCGGCCTGCGTCCGGCCACCGCGTACTGGTTCCGCTTCCACGCGGACGGCGTGCGCTCCCCCGCCGCCCGTACGCGTACGGCCCCCGGCCGGGACGAGGCCGCCCCGGGCATCCGCTTCGGCGTGGTGTCCTGCGCGAACTGGGAGTCGGGGTACTTCTCGGCATACCGCCACCTCGCCGCCCGCCGCGACCTGGACGCGGTGCTGCACCTCGGTGACTACATCTACGAGTACGGGTCCGGCGAGTATCCGGCCGCGAAGTACGTCGTGCGTCCGCACAGGCCGGCGCACGAGATCGTCACACTCGCCGACTACCGCACCCGCCACGGCCACTACAAGACCGACGCCGACCTCCAGGCGCTGCACCACGCGCACCCGGTCGTCGCCATCTGGGACGACCACGAGTTCGCCGACGACGCCTGGTCGGGCGGCGCCGTGAACCACACCCCGGGCGCGGAGGGCGACTGGTCGGAGCGGATGACCGCCGCGAAGCGGGCGTACTTCGAGTGGATGCCCGTACGGCCCTCGGTCGAGGGCACCACCTACCGCAGGCTGCGCTTCGGCAAGCTCGCCGATCTGCACCTGCTGGACCTGCGGTCGTTCCGCTCGCAGCAGGTACGGAAGGGCAGCGGCAAGGTCGACGACCCGGAGCGCACGATCACCGGCCGCGCCCAGCTCGACTGGCTCAAGGCGGGGCTGGCGTCCTCCGACACCACGTGGCGGCTCATCGGCAACCCCGTGATGATGTCCCCGGTCGCCTTCGGGGCCCTGCCGGCCCATCTCATGGAGCCGCTCGCCAAACTGCTGGGCCTGCCCACGGGCGGCATCGCCGTCAACACCGACCAGTGGGACGGCTACACGGACGACCGGCGGGAGCTGCTGGCGCACCTCTCCGACCGCGCCGTCCGCAACACCGTCTTCCTGACCGGTGACATCCACATGGCGTGGGCCAACGATGTGCCCAAGCAGGCGGCGACGTATCCCCTCTCCCCGTCCCTGGCCACCGAGTTCGTGGTGACCTCGGTGACCGCCGACAACTTCGACGAGACGCTGCACGTGCTGCCGCACACGGTGTCCCTCCCCGCGGCGACAGCGCTCAAGGCCGCCAACCGGCATGTGAAGTGGGTGGACATGGACTCCCACGGCTACGGCGTCCTGGACGTCACCCCCGAGCGGGCCCAGATGGACTACTACGTCCTCTCCGACAAGCGCGACCCGAAGTCGGCGTCGTCGTGGGCACGTTCGTACCGGACGCTGTCCGGCAGCCAGCGGGTGGAACGGGTGAAGGCACCGGTTCGCTGACGCCCGGTCCTCAATCGCCGGACGGGCTGGCCCCAACGACGTCGGGTTCCAAGCCACAAAAGCCGTGGTCACGACGCACCGGCACGGCCCTGCGCCAGCAACATGCGCGACTGCCGACTGGTG